>NZ_JAEQDD010000001.1:231828-399104 GCF_020737885.1 Microcoleus sp. PH2017_34_RAT_O_A
CCAATAACCAATAACCAATAACCAATAACCAATAACCAATAACCAATAACCAATAACCAATAACCAATAACCAATAACCAATAACCAATAACTAATAACCAATAACCAATAACTAATGACTTCTTTTTCAGGGATTGACCGATCGCACAAACCAATTGCCATCCCCGTCGCGCCCGTAAAGCGATCGGTTCTGGGGTTCCCCCCGCAACTCCAAAAAATCCACCGTTTCCGGTTCCAACAGCAGCAAGCAAAAACTAGGCAGCGGCTCGATCGCATCTGGGGAAGCACAATCAAAAGCAGTAGCCTCAGCCTTGTCTTTCCCAGGTTCGGGCCAACCAAACTGCACCCGCGCCCCCTCAGAAAGCTCCTGCCAAGCTGTGCGGCGGGCTGCGTACAACTCTACATCTGGACAATCTGCCCCTGCCAAAATCAGTTGTCCAGCAATCCGAAATTGTTCCCGAGTTTTAGGGAAATACCAGCAAATCTCCCCCCAAGGATAGAGATTAATTTCCTCTGCCTTTTGACTGCGAATATCTGTAATAAACTTTAACTGGTTGGTGTTTTCCAAAAAGCCTCGAAACACCACAGTGCGGTTAGCAGGACGCCCGTCAGGACGAACCGTTGCTAGTTGCAAGTAGCGGGCATAGGCAAGACTGCGGTTGCGGTGGAGCGATCGCGCTAAGGGCGATCGCCAAAGTGCTAAAGACATAATGAATATCCTATTATATGGGTAATTGGCGATCGGTAGTTGGCAATCAGTAATCGGTAATCGGTAATGTACTAAGCCTGCTTCTTCCTTTTAGTTAATGACCAATGACTAATAGACCTCTTGCAAAAAAGATATATGTTATAATCAGAGGCTTTGAATTAAACATCTCCCATAATTGTGGAACAGGCATCCTGCCTGTTATTCACAGGCTTTTTGGGAGATATCTAATCAACTAAAGCAAAACTTTCCATTATATCAGAAAATTATTTTGCAAGAGGTCTAATGACTAATGCCCTATGCCCTATGCCCTATGCCCAATGACCAATGACCAATGACCAATGACCAATGACCAATGACTCTTGTTTTGCTATTAGTAATATTATGTCAAATACAGCCTCAAAACTCAAAACTATTGAAACTCCCCACAGCGGCTACCACTGGGACGGCAGTTCCCGGCGCTTTTTTGAAGGCTGGTACTACCGAATAACATTACCAATTCACGGACAATCCTTTGCATTCATGTATTCCATAGAAGACCCCAGAGGCGGTCAACCTTACAGCGGCGGTGCCGCCCAAATTCTCGGCCCCAAAGATAGCTATTTGTGCCGCACCTTCCCCGATGTAAATAAGTTTTGGGCGCACCGAGACACATTGGGTTTAGGACATTGGGGCAAAACAGATTTACAAATTAAACCAGAATATTTAGAACCACAAGTATTCGACAGCCGTATCGAAGAAGGCTATCAAGCTACTGCTACTTTGAATCAAGGTTATCTGCACGATCCAGGAACTGGAAATCACTGTTTTTGGCAATACGAAATCAAACCTGTTTACGGCTGGGGAAACTCCGACGAACTCCAAAAATCCACGGCGGGAATGCTATCTTTTTTGCCAGTGTTTGAGCCTGGATGGCAAATTTTAATGGCTCACGGTTTAGCCACGGGTTGGATCGATTGGAACGGCGAACGCTATGAATTTAAAGACGCTCCCGCTTACACCGAAAAAAACTGGGGCGGTGCTTTTCCGCAAAAATGGTTTTGGATAAATTGCAATTGTTTTCAAGGCGAAAGCGATTTAGCATTAACTGCTGGGGGTGGCAAGCGGGGCGTGCTGTGGTGGATGGAATCGGTAGCAATGATTGGCATCCATTACCGAGGCAAATTCTACGAATTTGTGCCTTGGAATTCCCAAGTAACTTGGAATATTGAACCTTGGGGAAGCTGGAAAATGCAGGCGAGAAACAGCCAGTTTGAAGTTGAGTTAAGTGGCAGTACAAAAAGTTCTGGCACCTATGTGCGAACTCCTACAGCCAAGGGTCTGGCTTTTTGCTGCCGCGATACGACGCACGGCGAATTGCGCTTGCAACTGCGAGAATTGTTGGGGGGAAATGTTGAGAAAAATGGCAAGCAGCGCTCTAAAATTATCTTAGAGGCTCAAAGTTCTTTGGCCGGTTTGGAAGTTGGCGGCGGGCCGTGGGATGCAGTTTGGCGATCGAATTAAGTCAGTAGTCATTAGTCATTAGTCATTAGTCATTAGTTAAATGTCTATTAATTACTGACTGCTGAGAACTCACAACTGCCAACTGCCAACTGCCAACTGCCAACTGTCAACTGTCAACTGTCAACTGTCAACTGTCAACTGCCAACTGTCAACTGTCAACTGTCAACTGTATTCAGACTTTACTTTAAATTAAAGCCAATTTCTTCATTATTAATAGAGCCGTCGGGCATTATCGCTCCATTCAGCACCGCACCTCTGAGATTTGCTCCCGTTAAATTAGCGCCTTCTAGATTAGCATTGCTCAGATTTGTGACTTGTTTGGAACCTCGGAAAAAGAAGCTGTGCAAATCAGCATTTGTCAAATTAGTGTCTGCCAGATTAGCATATTGCAAATCAGCACCGTGCAGGGTCGCATCAGTTAAATTAGCTTGGGTGAGATTGCTTCCCCAAAGTCTAGAATCCAACAAATTAGCATCTTGTAAATTGGCGCGACTCAGATTTGCCAAAGTCAGATTAGCATCCCACAATTTTGTGCGGTTGAAATTAGCTTCGGTCAAATTGGCTCGACTGAGATCCGTGCCCAAAATATCAGCATTTGCTAAATTGGCGCTGGTGAGATCTGCGTCAGAAAGGTCAGCATTTTTTAAATTAGCACCGGACAAGTTGGCGCCGCTCAGGTTGGCACCGCTCAAGTTGGCTTCTTGGAGATTAGCTCCTCGCAAATCGGCAGCGCTCAAATCGCATTGCTTCCACAGAAAGCTGACGCACCAATTATCTTTTAATAGCTGACTCAGATCCTCGGCATTCGCGGCAATCACAGGAGGAGTTAAGTAGAGACTAAATAGGGCGATCGCGAATACTGTCGCGAAGAAAGTTTTTAACGTCAGAACTATTTTCATTGACACTAATTGCAATAGATTCTTGATGTGTAATCAGAGCATATCAAAGAATAAGCAACTTTCATCGGCAATATTACTCAAAAATATCAGTGAAATGTCGATCGCCCTTAGCCCAGCCCCCAACTTAACTCGGCGAGTCGCGGGTGAATCCTCTTACCTAGAAAATGGGTTGCTTCACAGATGCGTCGGTGCTAGAGATTTTTTTTCCCTAAACCCTGTATCAGATGCTCGCAAGTGCGATCGGAATTTACTGATAGCATATATTGCGACAATGCAAGAAGCTGTTGCCCATTTAAATTGTATATTTTAATAAACTATTCTCCTCCAGCGTCAAATATTCTCAACCTCTTCCTCTCTCCCTCTTTCTCTGGTGAATCTGGCTAGCAAAAATAAATTGTTCAGTTCGCTTAAAACTACGAAATTTAGCGGTTTATAGACGCAATTATCCTTGGTTGTGACTGGCGTCACGAACTAAACCCAACTGTCATCACACAAATCAATCCCCGAGCATCACCAAATCTCCTCAAACTTATCACCTCCCCGAGAGTACGGATATCACTGTCAGTAGCTGAAAGATGCAAGAAAATTAGAGCATACAGTTAAACACCCGCCCTCCCATGCGTACTATCCCCTTTCTCCCGAGTCAATTAGCTGTCACAACTATTTTCAATTCGATCGAATTTTTGGGATTCGCCAATACTTCAGGTAAAGTATTTTCGGGCGAGCAAGCCCAAGCGCGACAAGAGGCAAATTTAGACGTTAGCACCAAGAAGGTTTACAGTGCAGGTTTAAAAAGTCTCGAACAAAAGGACTTGCACGCTGCGATTAAAAATTTCACCGCCACAATAAACATTAATCCGCAATTCGCACCAGCTTACAACGATCGCGGTGTTGCCCGCTACAGATTAGGCGACAAACAGTCTGCGATCGCCGATTTAACTACCGCCATCGAACTCAATCCCTATCGAGCCAAGTATTACAACAATCGGGCGTTTATGCTAGCTGGCTCAAAAGATTATGCTGGGGCGATCGCAGATTACAACTCAGCACTGATGCTCAACCCCAATTTGGCTCAAGCTTACTTTAACCGAGGCACTATCCACTTGCAAATGGAAAATTCCCTCGCAGCACTAGCTGATTTTGAATCAGCAATTCGCCTCGATCGCAATTTTGCCAAAGCTTACTTCAACCGAGGAGTGACTAGATATAAATTGAGAGAAGTTCAAGGAGCATTTGAGGATTTTCAGAAAGCAGCAGGGCTATTTAAGCAGCAATCGAGAATGGATTGCTATCAAGATGCTGTCTCTAAACTTAGAAAGTTATGTTATTAATTAAATTTGGCATAAGCCATAAAAAATAGATTGTATAACCAGGGGCTGGCATCTAATAAAAGATATGGATATTGAGCCGAAAAGTATTAGAAATTGGGTCGAGTTGAACTCAACCCAATTCACTTAAAACTACCCAATTCTTAAGGCTACATCGCCAGTGGGTAGGTCATTAGGACGAGGAACAATCGGAGACAAAGGAATTGCAAAAACTGCATTTCTGACGGAATCGACAGTAGCATTTTTTACAATAGCAGGAGACCCAGCTAAGTTAATTAAAGTATCGCTGCCAGATTGAGTGAATGTGGTATCCGATAATTTTCCTGTCAAAGCAATGCGATCGCCTTCACCTGGTTTAAAATCAAGTATTGTATGATTCGTTGGGAGTAGCAGAATAAAAGGCAGACTCGCAGGATCGACTCCGACCAAAACAAAAGTATCTGCACCACTACCTCCGGTGAGAGTATCGTTGCCTGTATCCCCAATCAAAATATCATTGCCATCGCCACCATTTAAGACATCATTCCCTTGCCCACCCCGTAAAAAGTCGTTACCAGCATCGCCATTAAGAGTATCGTCGCCGAAATTTCCGTTGATAATATCGTTGCCAACACCACCGCTAATTAAGTCGCTACCTTTGCCACCTCTGAGAAAATCGTCGCCTGCTTCCCCGGTGATAGTGTCGTTGCCTTTGCCGCCGTTGATGGCATCATCAATCGATGAACCGATAATGCGATCGTTGGCGCTACCTCCGCGCACGCCGCTGGGGTTTTGCTGAGAGTCTTGGGCAGTGACTTGATAGTTGTTCGGCGTATTAGGCAAGTTGAGCGATCGCAAAGGCAGATTTACAAAATTAGTATTATTCACAAAACTATTCAACACAGCAGCATTGGGAATAATACTCGAAACCCGACTGGGGACAATCCCTGCAACAACTTTGGCACTCGAAATGCGATCGCCCTGCTGCACCGCATTAACCGTCTCAAAACCTTGAATTACATTGCCAAAAACAGCATAATTGCCATCCAAAAACGGCAAAGCATCCAAAGTAAAATAGAACTGCGAAGAAGCCGTATTTAAACCACTATTAGAACGAGCCATTGCCACCGCCCCTTTCGTGTGAGGCAACTGTGGCTTTTGCGTGACAACTTGGTTGTAAACTGGCTGTGCCGCCCCTTGCGGCTTGATTTCCAAAGGAATAAAACGCGCCTGATTAGTATCCGGATCGATAAAATTACCCGTTCCCAATTGACCCGCCGGAATGCTAGTATCCTTGCTGCGCGGATCGCCCCCTTGCACCACAAAAGGATCCGGCTGGCGCACAACTCGGTGAAACATCACCCCATCGTAGGTGCCACGTTCAACTAAATCAACAAAATTTCCCCCAGTAATCGGCGCATTAGTGCCGTCTACTTCGATCGTCACCGGTTGACCATTAATTACCTGGACTACTGTAACTTTGCCTGTTAACGGGAGTGCAGCGCTCATAAGTAAATTGCTATTTGAGTAAGTGATATTTCGGTTTGATACCAAATCCTGGCTAAATGTTCCCTTTATTTCCTAGCCAGCAGAAGCGGGCATCCTCTGTATAAAAGCGGTTTTAAACACCGAATCATCAAAGGGGTGGGTAACTCAGATTTAGCAAGCACAGCAGAATCCCCACACCATACCTGTACTCAGGTTAGTGTGGGATGAATGCGAGGCAATGAGGAATTGACCGACGAGCAATATTGAACGCAGTTCAATTAGCGATGTCGGTCGGTGACTCATTGCCAATCTTTGATGTTGGCAATGAGTCAATCAGCTCTTCAATGACTTGAGTCATTGTCTTATCGGATTGAACAGCATATAGCCGTAACTTATGGAAACGTCGCTCAGACATCCTTAATCTTAATTGTTTATTTTTCATGTGGCTACACAATGGTTACACAATCATGCTACCATAGTGCTAACAGGAGGTAAAAGCAAATGAGGACGGCATACCAGTACAAATTACGCCCAGGCAAACAACAAGCAATAGAATTAGACAGGTGGTTGTCTATGCTTTGCGCTCAATATAACTATTTGTTGGCAGATAGATTTAACTGGTACGAGCAAAATCGTTGTCCTATCAATGCTTGTCCTCTTGTTTGTCACCTTCCAGAATTACGGGACAATCCCGATTACTACAGTCAAAAGAAAACACTACCTAACCTCAAGAAAACTCATCCTTGGTATGGCGAAATTTACTCGCAGGTTCTTTAGGATATTGTCAAGAGAGTCAAGGTAACTTTTGATAGATTCTTGAAGGGTGACAGTAACGGAAAACGTAGTGGCAGACCAAGATTTAAGTCTCGCAACCACTACAGAACCTTTACCTATCCTCAAATGAAGGATGGATGCTTGCAAAACAATTTAATCAATCTTCCGATGTTTGGAAAAGTTAAGGTTGTTTTGCATCGTTCCATTCCGAATGGTTTCAAAATCAAAACTGCTTCTGTCACTAAAAAAGCTGACGGTTACTATTTAACCCTCAGCCTGGAAGATGCGACAGTGCCAACAATTAAACCAGATTTCAATCCAGATTTAATAACTGGTATCGATGTTGGCTTAAAGGAGTTTTTGACAACTTCTGAGGGTAAAACTGTTGCTATACCTCAACATTATCGCAAATCTCAAAAACGTTTAAAAGTTATTCAGAAGCGTGTTTCCCGTCGTAAAAAAGGAAGCAATCGAAGATTAAAAGCGGTAAAACAGTTGGGCAAGCAGCATAAAAAAGTTGCCGACAAACGTAAAGATTTTCATTTCAAAACTGCTAACAACTTGTTGAAAAAATATGATGTTGTCGCGGTTGAAGATTTGAATGTCAAAGGACTTGCGCGTACATGGTTGGCAAAATCTGTTCTTGATGCCGGATGGTCAAGCTTTCTGTCGATACTGACAAACAAAGCCGAAAATGCTGGTTTGTTGGTTATCCCTGTTAAAGCGTCTGGTACAAGTCAAGATTGTTCTACTTGTGGGGTTAAAGTTCCTAAGAAGCTACATGAGAGATGGCACGACTGCCCCCATTGTGGATGTAGTCTTGACCGCGACCATAATGCAGCAATAAATATCAAAAACAGAGCGGTAGGGCATTCCGTTCTTAAAGCTCAGTTAACGTCCGAAGCAATAGCTGGAGTCGCTGAGAAGCCTACACTGTACTGTACGAGCGTCAGTGTAGGAGTATGTCACTATTAGAAGCAATTCGCGAATTGCCCCTACCCATTTAATCAGAAAACTGTAAACTTGTGTTAAGTACAGTTCTACTTGTTAATTTATGATTTCCCGGCGCAAGTTTTTTAGCACTTTATTGGCAATTTGTCTAGCCTTTCTGAGTTTCAATTTTGCCCCTCCAGCCTTGGCCCTCGGTGGCAAGCTGCCGGCAGTGAATCAAGCCGCACCAGACTTTAGCTTACCGACAAACAGCGGCGACGGGCAAATCTCGCTGTCCGATTATCGCGGGAAGTGGCTGGTAGTCTACTTCTATCCCAAAGATTTTACATCCGGTTGTACGATCGAAGCGCGTCGATTCCAGCAAGACTTGCCGAAATACTTAGCAAAAAACACTCAAATCATCGGCATCAGCGCTGATGATATCAACTCCCACGCGGAATTTTGCGACTCTGAAGGTTTGAAATTTCCGCTATTAGCAGATACCGACGGCAAAATAAGTAAAGCTTACGGTTCTTGGATGAGTTTTATCTCATCCCGGCACAGTTTTATTATTGACCCTGAAGGCATTTTGCGGGAAACCTTTGTCAAAGTTAATCCCGCCATTCACTCCAAAGAAGTATTAGCTCGTCTAGGCGAATTGCAGGCCAACAGCTAATATTGTGTCACCTAGAATAACCGCAATCAAATAGGTTCGTAGTGAGGACTTTAGTCCTTCTTCAGGATTGTAACTAATCACCGTAAAAATAGGTTAGTAGTGAGGACTTTAGTAGGATTGTAACTAATCACCGTAAAAATAGGTTAGTAGTGAGGACTTTAGTCCTTCTTCATGAGTTTATAAGGACTAAAGTCCTCACTACTAACCTTATATTACTTATTTTAGGGGACATGATGCCTGGTAACGAGACAAGCTGTAGAGCAAATCTAAAATCGCCTGTCCCGCCACAATCAGTGAGAATTGAACTTGCTATTTACAGCAACAGGCTCTGAAGAAGATTCCGGCTCTGAAAGATTTCTTTTTCGGCTAGCAAAACGGCGTTCCGGGTCAATTCCCTCAAAAGTTGGCGGCAACCAAACTCGGACTACTAACAACACTCCCAAAACTAGCAAGAATGCGCCTGTTGACAATATTTGAACCCAGGGAGTTTCCAGAACTCCCCGAACTATAACTTCTCGCAGAACAGATACAATACAAACTTCAACCGCCACGCCAATCGAAACGCGCTGCTCTTGCAAGTAAATAATGAGCAGCCGAAACAATTCCACCAAAACCAATAAAAATAGAATGTCGGCCGTCACTTCCTGAAAATTCAAAGGAGGCAGCAGCGAAAAAAACATTTCTCGCAGTTCGAGTACCATGAAACAGAACAAACCAATACACAAAGAAATTACAATTAAGTCTTGAACTGTTTCCAGACCGCTGACTATTAGTTTCAAATTCAACCATTTAGGAGGGGAATTAGTCTGGTTATTTGAACGGTTTTCCATTGACTGCTCCGGGAATCTGTTGGACTTGCTTACAGCTTAAGTTAAATTCAGCTTATATTTGCCCAAAAACAGGTTTAATTTATTTATAACCATCATCAAAATTCTGTCTAGTGACAATTTCCTAGCAACTTTTATTTATCACGCAGGCGGGTTGACTTTTTGCCAAGGTTTGTGCTATGTGAAACCTGATATTAGTAGATTTCGTGAAAAGTAGAGCTCAAAATCCTAAAATGCTGCAACTGAGATAAAATATGAAAATTGTCAATAATTATTTACAACAGCTCGATCAACTCGAGCTAGCGACTAAGGGCTCAAATCATACAAAAGCCGGAAAGTCAACCCAAAAAAGCCACCAAGAGAGGATTGAACACAATGGCATTTACACTCGCACCATTACCCTTCGCCGCTGACGCCCTAGAGTCAGGTCATATGTCGGCCAACACGTTTTCGTTCCACCACGACAAGCACCACGCTGCTTACGTGACCAATCTCAACAAACTGATTGAAGGCACCGAACTAGCCAGCAAATCCCTCGAAGAAATTGTGACGGCATCTGCTAAAGACCCATCCAAAGCCGGCATCTTCAACAATGCAGGTCAAGTTTGGAACCACAATTTCTTTTGGAATTCCCTCAAAGCGGGCGGTGGCGGCACTCCGACAGGAGCTTTAGCTGATAAAATCAATGCCGACTTTGGCAGCTTCGACAAATTCAAAGAAGAATTTAAGGCTGCTGCGACAACTCAGTTCGGCAGCGGCTGGGCTTGGCTGGTTGTGGACAACGGTACTTTGAAAGTTACCAAAACTGCTAACGCTGACACCCCGCTAGCACACGGCCAAACTCCTTTGCTGACTTTGGATGTGTGGGAACACGCTTATTATTTGGATTTCCAAAATCGCCGTCCCGATTACATTGCTAATTTCCTAGACAATTTGGCTAACTGGGATTTCGCAGCAGCAAATTTGGCTGCGGCTTAGTAACATCTGAGTTTTAGAACTGAAGTCCTCACTACGAACTTTTATCGGTTTGTAGTGGGGACTTTAGTTTTTGTTTCCGAGGACTGAAGTTCTCGCTACTAATACCGGTAATGGGTAATTGGTAATTGGTAATTGGTGAGGGGCTTTTAAGCTTTTAACCTGAAAGCTTTTTTCTGATTTCCGACTACTGATTACCAACTATCGATTACCGATTATCCTAATACCATCTTTCAGAAATCGTGCGACATAACAATTGTTGGATTTGTTGATTTTCCCCGATATCTAAGGTGCATCGCCAGTCGAAAAGTCGATTCAATGCCTGGCATTGAAAGAGAGCGACACACTCTGCAAATACAGTCGCATCATTTTTAACAAATGGTATATAGCCTTTCTCAAAAAGATGAGGTATGGCTGACAGCTTACATAAACGCTTAAATCAAGAGCGCCTTCTTCCCAACAACGTCCGCGAATCTTTGTGAGAACCGCTATAACTTAATAGGTTCGCTTAGTCCTGCAAAAGTAATGATGTAATTCGATGTAACCATTTCTATACAAGGATTAAGAATGCGAAAAACATTAATTGTAGACCACTAAGTAGGTCGGCGCTGTAAAATGCAAATATGTAAACGATTGTAAAGTATTCAAATACACATCTAGCAGCACTCGTTAGCCTTGTTTACATATTGTTACATAATAAAGTTTATTTAATCTCGCCTACCTACCTACTTAAATGGATGTAAAAATAGGTGTGGTATTTTAGGTATTTCCACTGCCTTGCACGGTATCTTAACCTGTGGAGATCGAGCCATGTGTGGGAGGGAAGGGATAGTAAAGACCTCCCGACCTCGCAAAATCGGCACTTTTCCCCTTGCTATAGCAATTTTGTTGTAACAGATAGATGTGGGGACAGATAAATGTGTGGACAGATAGATGTCTGGAGAGATATATTTTAAATATTGGGTGCAGAAACTTTTAACATAACTTTGGGAGTCTAGAAAATGACAAAAAATGTATCGGTAGTGATTCCATCTTATAATTGCGCCCAATTTTTACCGGAAGCAATTGAGAGCATTCTGGAACAAAGCTACCCTCCGTTTGAGGTGATCGTAGTAGACGATGGCTCTACTGATGATACGAAAGAAGTCTGCGATCGCTACCCGAAAGTAACATACGTCTATCAAAATAACCAAGGTGTGGCGGCTGCACGCAATACTGGTCTGCGGGTTAGTACGGGAGAGTATATTCTTTTCCTGGATAGTGATGATTGCCTGTTACCTGAAGCGATCGAGATTGGAGTCAAGCATCTCAACGCCCTGCCAGAGGTGGGCTTTGTCTTTGGTCGTTATTTCTTCTATTCCATTCAACCTGATGGCTCCTACAAAGTAGAAGAGAAATATGAGAATCAGCCTGAAGTTGCTAATTATGAAACTATTTTAGCTATCCGGCATAGGATTCAATGCGGTTGTATTATGTTTCGCCGTGCTGCCCTCGATACTGTCGCCATTGAGTCTATCGGTGCATTTGATCCAAGTGTATTAGCGATCGAAGATTACAATTTATGTTTGCGAATTGCCCGTAATTTTCCTGTCTATTTCCACGGTGAAGTCGTTTCTCAATATCGCTACACTGGCAATAATATATCCAGTAAATCGACCTACTTTCTGATCCATGCAATTCGAGATCATTCTCAGCAATGGAGTTACGTTGAACAAACTAAAAAAGAAGAATATCTAGTTGCCTATGAAGAAGGAAAAAAACACTGGACTAAGCTTTTTGGCGATCGATTGCCTTACGAAATCCAGAAATATATACGAGCTAAAGAATGGGTTGCAGCCTTGGGGATCCTGAGATTAATCTTGTATTACGATCCCAAATTCCAATCTATCGATCGGGCAATCTACGAAACATCCTATGCAACTCTGATGTCAGAGGTACGAAAGCTCCCCCTTCAAGACTCCTTAGCCTATTGGAAAAAACAACTTGCTGGAGCCCCTCCTTTATTACCCCTACCCACTGACCGACCGCGCCCCCCAGAGCAATCCTTTCGGGAAGCTTCTCTGTCTTTTGGCATTTCTGGGGAAATCGCGACTGCCTTAGGTATATTGGCCGAGCAGGAAGGGGTCACTCTCTCAACAACCCTGTTAGCCGCCTTTAATATTTTGCTGTATCGCTATACAGGTACAGAAGACGTGATTGTTGGCTCCCCTTTTGTGAGCCGTGTGAATTCAGAAAATTTTGTGAATGCTGTCCCCCTTCGTACAGATATGTCCGGCAATCCCACGTTCCTAGAGTTTCTGGGACGAGTGCGGAAAGTCGTTTTGTTAGCGCAAGCCTATCAAGATGTACCCTATTGTTTGTTGGTCGATCAATTTTGTCCCGAGATCGATTTGAGCTATTCTCCTCTGTTTCAAGTGACCTTTGTCTTTGAGGAAAATATTCCCTTCCAAACGATCGATCTGTCAAAATTAACAGCAAGTCCTTGGGTGATTGAAAATAACGAAGGGAAGTTTGACTTAACTTTGTACTTAAAACCAACCAGCGAAGGATTGGAGGGGAGTTGGTCTTACAGCAGGGATTTGTTTGATGCAGAAACCATTGAACGAATGAACGAGCATTTCCAGATTTTGTTGGCTGGGATTGTGGCTCATGCAGAACAACCGATTTCTGCATTGCCGTTGTTGCCAGACAAAGAGAAAAATTTGTTGCTTGTGGAATGGAATCAGACTCAAACAGATGAGTCACAAGATCGATGCCTCCACCACTTAGTGACTCAACAAGCAGAAGCAACTCCAGAGAAAATTGCGGTTTCCTTTGAAGGTCAAACATTAACTTACCAAGAACTGCATCAACGGTCCAATCAACTAGCCCACTATTTACAAAAAAAAGGGGTAAAACCAGATGATTTAGTTGGCATTTGTGTCGATCGTTCTCTGGAAATGCTGGTGGGATTATTAGGTGTGCTGAAGGCGGGCGGAGCCTATGTTCCCATAGACCCGAACTACCCGGACGATCGCGTGGAATACATGATCGAGAATTCCGAAGCCAAACTATTGTTAACACAACAGCAGCTTGTCAAGAACCTGCCTACCAAAGCAGCCAAAGAAGCATTGGTCATCTGTTTGGATGCGGATTGGTCTCTCATTGCCCAAGAGAGTCAGGAAACACCGATCGCAAGTGTTACGCCAGAAAATATGGCCTACGTCATTTACACGTCTGGTTCTACGGGTAAGCCCAAAGGCGTACAAGTTCTTCACCGCGGCGCAGTCAATTTTTTACGTTCGATGCGCGAGCAACCGGGAATCTGTGAGGCGGATATTTTGCTGTCTGTCACCACTCTCTCGTTTGATATTGCAGTCTTAGAACTGTACTTACCCCTGACTGTGGGAGCGCAGGTTGTCATCCTGAGTCGGGAAGCTGCCATGGATGGCAGAAAGTTATTAAGGACGATCGTCCAATTGGGGATTACGATCCTGCAAGCTACCCCAGCGACTTGGCGATTATTATTGCTGGAACCGGGTTGGGAAGGTCAGTCCCGGATGAAAATGCTCTCCGGTGGGGAAGCCATGCCCAAAGAATTGGCTGCCCAATTGTTAACCAAAGGTACAGAACTTTGGAATATGTACGGGCCGACAGAAACAACAGTTTGGTCAACGGTTTATCAAGTCAAAGATGCCGAACAGCGAATTTTAATTGGTAAGCCGATCGCCAACACCGATATCTACATCTTAGATCCTCTCCTGCAACCCGTTCCCATTGGGGTGGCTGGGGAATTACATATTGGTGGTTCAGGATTAGCCCGGGGCTATTTGCAGCGTGACGATTTAACCACAGAGAGATTTATTCCTAATCCATTTCGGGAAAGCGAACGAATCTACAAGACGGGGGACTTAGCGCGTTATTTGCCAGATGGAAATATTGAGTGTTTGGGTCGCCTAGATTTTCAAGTCAAAATTCGCGGTTTTCGGATCGAACTCGGTGAAATCGAGTCTGTTTTGGTCAAACACCCCAAGGTGCAGCAGGCCGTTGTCATCGTCAGGGAAGATGTTCCAGGCGACAAGCGTCTAGTAGGCTATATTGTCTCCCTCAACAATCAGAACCCCACCATTCAAGAACTGCGAAGTCTGCTCAAGGAGTACGTACCAGAATATATGGTGCCATCTATCTTTGTTTTCTTGGAAGCTCTACCCCTAACACCTAATGGTAAGGTCGATCGTAAAGCTCTACCCGTACCCGAACAATCTCGCGAAGCAAAACCAGTCGAATCCGCCACACCCAATCCTCCCGCTCCCTCCGAGACGACAAATAAAGTACAGCAAGAAAAGCCAAGAGAATTGGCCCGTCCCCAGGATGATTTGGAAATTCAACTCATCAAGATTTGGGAAAAAGTATTGCATACTTCACCCATCAGTACCACAGATAATTTTTTCGAGTTGGGAGGACATTCCCTATTAGCGATATCGCTAATTCGTGAAATAGAGGAAACCTACAAGAAAGAGCTATCTTTAGCTATTCTTTTCCAATCACCAACGATTCAGCAGTTGGCTAACACCCTTCGCGAAGAAGGATGTTTGTCTTCTGCACAGGCTTTAGTCACGATTCAGGAAGGCAGTTCCAAACTACCTTTATTCTTCATTTACGGCATATTTCTTTACTATGATTTGTCAAGACACCTCGGCAAAGACCAGACCTGTTATGGAGTTTATCTCAACGAGGAAGTCAGTATGTTCCAAAAGGATAAACTTGACAAATCACCAACGGATTTAGTGAGTGTTGCAGATATGGCAACTCGCTATCTCAAAGAAATCCAAAAACATCAACCTAAAGGGCCTTACCTCCTAGCGGGTGAGTCATTAGGTGGCTTAGTAGCCTTTGAAATGGCACATCTACTTCATTTACAGGGTGAGGAGGTAGCTTTACTGGGTCTTTTGGATAGTGCGATTCCAGGAAAAAACAAACTGTCATTCAGCCAGAAGCTGGCTTTTCATCTCAAAAAGCTGCGCCAACAAGGGCTTCCCTATTTGTTAAAAAAGATCCTAAAATCGAAGACTAAATCGACTTCTGGCATGATGATTAATAATCATAAGGTAGATCCTGGAGTAGAGTTTCGGAATTACGCTTTCAACAGTTACAAGCCACAACCTTATCCAGGCAGGGCGGTTTTGTTCCGAGCGAAGGATGAAAGTCACTTTAGCACTTTGGAAAACTGGAAGGATCTGGCAGTTGGAGGATTAGACATATATGATATCCCTGGAGATCATCTAAGTATTCTTCAAGAACCCAATGTCCCTGTCTTGGCCGAAAAAATGAAAGTGCATATCGATCGAGCCTTAGCAAAACTTTAGGCTGTTGAGTTGAACGACTTATAAAAGCGATTCAACAGGCTATGACAGATCGAACAATGCGTCAAAGCGTCGCCAATCTGGCGGCGCAAATCCAATCTGAAAATGGTATTTTGCCAATGCAGTTGCTATCGTACAGGAAATCTAAAATCCTGATACTGTTTGCGAATAACCGGTATTTTAGTGGAGGAATTCAAAAGGGAGCATCTCTTTTTTGAAAAAATTAATTATTATAGTGCGCCCTGTCGCGAGCTCGCGAGTGCTGCAATACTCGCTCTTCGGGGATAGCACTATAGTAAATGCAAAACTGAGATGCTCCCATTCAAAATCCCGTAAGTCATTCCCGAATCTAAAATCTAAAATCCGCGAAGGGGACAGTAAGTGCCGAGTTCGGTTCAGAAATCTCAAATTGTGTTATAGTGCTATCGGTAACTCTTTTACAAATTTTGTAGTTTCAGTGGCTGTTCGCGCGATGACCTCTTCACCAACCATAGCACCCGTTCGATCGAGTCAAGTTACCCGCAAGCCTTATCCAAATTATCGGGTAATAGTCCTCAACGACGATTTCAACACGTTTCAGCACGTTGTGGAATGTCTGACTAAGTACATTCCAGGCATGACGAGCGATCGAGCTTGGAAACTCGCCGACCAAATCCACAACGAAGGCCAGGCCACCGTCTGGGTTGGCCCGCAAGAGCAAGCAGAACTTTATCATATGCAATTGAGCCGTGCTGGGCTGACAATGGCTCCCCTAGAGTCTACTTAACTGCTATTGGCAATCCTGGACGCATTTTAACCAAAATCTCTCCTGGGCTAGCCGTGCGATGAAAGCAATCTCAGCCTCAAAGAGATTGCTTTCATCGTATTGCACCTCAGACAAGGAATCTTGGTGTTGGTGCTGATTTACCAACTCAAATTGTTGATATTTTAGGATTTACACGCGCGGGTGAGAAACCCGGTTTCTTCTTAAATACTGCGCTTCCACACCAATATTTCTCGCACAAACCGGGTTTAGAAGAGCGTTTAGTGTATTTATCTACTTAAATTTTTAAGACCACACTTTGGTTAATACATATAGCCTTTCTTAGAAAGATGAGGTATGACTATAAATGGAGTTTTTAATGCGACCTCGCTTACTATATAATAAATATAAGAGCGCTCGCATCCCAACAACGTACCTCACTTTTTTGAGAACCACTATAGATCTACAGGCTGATTTAAACCCAGAACTTATTGGAGTCCGCTTAGCTAAATTTGAAACCTGCCAAAATGGCAACATGACTCTATCTTGATGATTTAGATTATTGGAAAAGGTGAATAATCTTGCAATCACTTAGGAATGAGAATTAAATAACTTACAAATTGATGGTTTTTGTGGGATGGGCGTCCCGCCCGTCCTCTCATGACTGGCGGGACGCCCATCCCACAAATATGTATAAATTATTTAATTCGCGATGCTTATTGGGCTGGAATTGCCAAAGTCCTTTGAATCAAATTTTCGGACGGGTTCGTCTGTCCATCCCACAAGAAAAAAAAATTGTGGATGGGCTGGCGAACCCGTCCTAGCTATTTTTGCAACAAGTCTATTATCGCAGTTGACGATCGCCCGCGAGCACTCTCAATCAGGCGATCGCGCTCACATCTCAAATCTTGAACCGAAGCGACCCGAATCTGTTACAATTTTCAACATAGCCAGAACATCACACTCGCCGGAACTCACTTGCATAGGGATATAAGCCCCGACTTAAGTCGTGGAGAACCGAAAAAATAGATATTTAGTTGAATATCCCAGATTCATCTGTAGAGTCAATCTAAAATCTAAAATCTCAATTCGATGACACCGGAGTCAATCTAAAATCTAAAATCTAAAATCTAAAATCGACCGATGGAAACCCTGCAAACCCAACTTTATCAACTCGCACAATTTGCTAATAATTTAGTCAACACTCAACTGACACACCTGAGTTTAGTCAGTGTCGGAGTGATTTTTCTGGCAGGGTTGCTAACGAGCTTGACGCCCTGTATGCTTTCCATGTTGCCGATCACGATCGGCTACATCGGCGGATACGAAGCAAAAAGCCGCCTGCAAGCTGCTGCCCAGTCGGCATGGTTTGCCCTGGGATTGGCGACAACTCTTGCGGGTTTAGGCATTGTAGCATCATTTGCTGGTCAAGTTTATGGCAAAATTGGTCTGGGTTTGCCGATCGTTGTCAGCATCATCGCGATTTTAATGGGGCTGAATTTACTGGAAGCCTTACCCTTACAAATGCCGTCTTTTGACGCTGTGGGCTGGGTTCCGAAAGATTTGCCTGCGGGCGTGCGATCGTACTTATTAGGCTTAACTTTTGGTTTAGTAGCTTCTCCCTGTAGCACGCCGGTTTTAGCTACCCTATTAGCTTGGGTTTCCAAAACGGGAGATCTGGTTTTAGGCGGTGTGTTGCTGCTGTTTTACGCTGCGGGCTACGTGGCTCCGCTGATTGTAGCAGGTACTTTTACCGCGAGCATTAAAAAGTTGTTAGAATTGCGCCGTTGGTCGAGTTGGATTACGCCTGTTAGTGGCGTTTTATTAGTAGGATTTGGCGTGTTTTCTCTGCTTTCCCGCATTCTTCCCGCCTAAAATTCGCAGTAAGATTCGTAGTAAGGTTCGTAGTAAGGACTTCACTCCTTTAAGAATTACCGAAAACAATACAAAATTGAAGGATACAGAGAATTAATTAATTGTGATTGGTAGTGTGTTACCCAATTACCAATTACCAATTACCAATTACCAATTACCAATTACCAATTACCAATTACCAATTACCAATTTCCAATGATATCAAAAGAAGTATTTCTATCTAAATTATCAGACTGGGCGACTGCGCCTCTAAAGTTTTTCAAGCGAGAACTTTTGCCAGTGCTGGCAGATTTGCGGCTGGCAATTATCTTGCTGCTGGCGATCGCATTTTTCAGCATTTCCGGCACCATCATCGAACAAGGTCAATCTGTAGAATTTTACCAATCCAACTATCCAGAACACCCGGCTTTGTTCGGCTTCCTAACTTGGAAAGTTGTGCTAATTGCAGGACTTGACCACGTATACCGCACTTGGTGGTTTTTGTCAATCCTAATTTTGTTCGGCAGCAGCTTGACAGCTTGCACTTTTACCCGACAATTTCCGGCACTAAAAGCCGCCCGCCGCTGGAAATTTTATGCAGAACCGAAGCAGTTTGAAAAATTAGCTCTCAGTGCGGAATTAGAAACAACTTCTTTAAGTTCGTTAGAACAACTTTTGCAGCAAAAAAATTACCGCATATTTCGAGAAGGTGAAAAAGTTTATGCTCGCAAGGGCATAATTGGTAAAATCGGCCCGATTATTGTTCACGCGAGTATGCTAATTATTTTAGCTGGGTCGATGTTTGGCTCGATGACTGGATTTATGGGTCAAGAATTGGTTCCTAGCGGTGAAACGTTTCGGGTGCAGAATATCACTGATGCTGGGCCTTGGGCGGGGCCACAAATACCGAAGGATTGGTCGGTGCGTGTGAATCGGTTCTGGATCGATTATAGTCCGAGCGGGGCGATCGACCAATTTTACTCGGATCTGTCAGTTTTGGACAAAACAGGCCAAGAGGTCGATCGCAAAACCATTCACGTTAACGAGCCTCTGAGATACCGCGGAGTCACCTTTTATCAAGCAGATTGGGCTTTAGCCGCCGTGCGAGTTCGCCTCAACAAAAGCCCGGTTTTACAATTGCCAATGGCTCAGTTAGATACCCAAGGTAAAGGCAGAATTTGGGGTGCTTGGATTCCGACAAAACCAGATTTGAGTGCGGGAGTTTCTCTGCTAGCAAAGGACTTGCAAGGCACAATGTTAGTCTACGGTACTGATGGCAAATTGTTAACGACTGTTCGCGCCGGTACAGCAGTTGAAGTTAACGGAGTGATGCTGGCAATTGATGAAGTTGTTGGCAGCACGGGATTGCAAATTAAAGCCGATCCAGGAATTCCGCTCGTTTATACTGGCTTTGGGTTGCTAATGCTCAGCGTGATGATGAGCTATCTGTCTCACTCGCAGATTTGGGCTTTGGAAAAAAATGGCAAGCTATACGTCGGCGGGCGCACTAATCGCGCTCAGGTGATATTTGAAAGAGAAGTTGTGGAGATTTTGGACAAGTTGGCAGAATTGAAAACAGCAGATACCAAAAGTGCGATTACTGAGACTTCTCTAGCTAATTAAAACTAATTGTAGGGTGGGCAATGCCCATCTTACATCCGGGTAAAAACGATAATTAAACAGGAAATAAAGGTGATAAAAAGGATTGAATTCAGTCAACACGCCTTACTAAAAATAGAAATTCTAGAAAGTCGCGGGGTGACAATATCAACAGATTTGATTTCGGAAACTATTAGAACTCCTAGTAAGTTAGAAGCAAGTGGTGAAGGAAAGTTTATTTGTCAACAAAGATTGAATGGACTTGTCCTGAGAGTGGTTTACCAAGAATATAATGATAAAATTTTAGTAATTACTGCTTATCCGGGTAAGAGGTCAAGATATGAAAAAGATTAGATACAGCCAAGATGTAGATGCGATGCTGATCGAAATTTCCGATAGCCCGATCGCCTATGCCGAAGATGAAGGGCAAATGATTCTGCACTATTCTAGCAGCGGAGAACTGGTATTGATCGAAATATTAGATGTGAAACAATTTATCTCCTTAGAATCTCTCTCCGAAGCAATTAAGTAGGGTGTTCTACTCTAGCGTTATTTTCGAGCCAAACCAACAATCTCACTGACGCACCGAAAGCAAAAAACGGTGCGTCAGAATCATGCTTTCGGTGCTGATTGAGAATCTCAAGGACGCCCCTACCGCAATCAGTACCAGCCGCAGAAGACTCAACCTTCTACTTCTCGTGCCGCACCTCAACCACAGTGTGCACGTTCCCCCGTGGCAGAAAATCGCCCTTAATCGTCACTTCCAGCGGCGCGCAAGCTGCGACAAAATCATCTAAAATTTGATTGATCGATTCTTCGTGAGAAATGTAGCGATCGCGATAACTGTTAACGTAGAGCTTCAGCGCCTTCAACTCGACCACCCGCTCGTCGGGCACGTAAGTAACGTGAATCGCCGCAAAATCGGGATAGCCTGAAAACGGACACTTGCAAGTAAACTCCGGCAAGGTAATGTTAATCGTATAGCGCCGCCCGACTCGCGGGTTCGGGAAAGTAATTAACTCTCCTTCCAAAATCTCGCGTTCGCCGTATTTCATTTCCTCGGTACTTGACTTTTGCGACATACTTTGTGCAGTTGGGTGGTTGTTCATAGCGATCGACTGAAAACTTCTAAGATTTAATTAAACTCACTCTCAAAATCTGTAACAAATATCTTGACGAATTGTGTTGCGATCGATCTAATTGCAAATACTCTCAGGCTAAACTTAAAAAAGTTCACCCTCGCCATCTACAATTATGCAAAATACTACCTTATCTGACAATACGAACCCTGAAAACTCAAATAGTTACTCTGCATCGGTACCGATTTCCCTCTATCGAGAAGTCACGGCGGAATTGCAAGCAGCCCAAGCAATGCTCGACTCCCTCAAAACCCACAACCAGCAATTAGTTCAACAAAATCAACAACTGCGGCGAGAAGTAGAAACAGTAGTTCAAGTATCCCAGCAGCTACAACAAGTAGTCAACTCGGCTCAGAACGTCACCCAGACTGGGATGCCTCAAATGCCCTCAGTCAAATTCAATTTCAGCGTTGAACCGGAGCCCCCAGCACCTGTAACCTCGCGGACTAGCTCTGCCGTACCTCAACCACCTCAGAAAGTGGCTTTCCCCTTCCCTCTACCGGAGCCAACAGCCCCTCCCATGCCGGATACACTGCCAGAAAAATTATTTGCAGAGGTGCCGGAAACTCCTTACCGCATTCGATCTCAACCCAAAAAAGCCTCAGACTTAAGTGGATTGTGGTTGGCGATCGCCATTTTTCTGATTGTTATTGCTGCCTTCGGTGCAGGTTATTTAGTTGTTCGCCCTTTGTTAAAGGGAAAGTGACACTCCGCGTCCTAAACGCGTGGGGATTCTTGGTTCCGGCGTTGCTTAATCAGGGTATGAAAAAAAATAAGTTAAAAATCCCCAAGCTTTGTCGATAGTGGTTTCTATGACTGGCATATTTAGCCTTTCATACCGTAAATCAGCAACGCCACAAAAGATTTTGAAAGCCGCCCTAGAACGGCGGGACTTTAGACCCAATTCTTCGGTAAATTTCAACAAGAATCCCACGGCTCGAACCGTGGGATTTTAACGAAAACCTAGCATAAAATATTCAAAGTTACGCTAATTGGCTATCATCCTCTGGCTGCACTCGTTTCTACTAAACGAGGTGCATACTGCTCTTCACAAGCAGAACCTAGAATGCCCACCCCGGGCTCGAAACCGCGCGTGAACTCAGTGAGTTTTACCTGTTTAGCTTCCAAAGCTGTCTGTAGCACCTTCATGGCTCGGTGAGGGTCGCCGGCTCCGCAGAAAAATAAGTCTGCTGCAAAATAACCGTGTTCAGGCCAAGTATGGATTGCTATATGAGACTCTGCCAAAGTTGCAGTAGCCGTCACTCCGTGAGGACTAAACTGGTGTACGCACAAATCGATGAGAGTAGCTCCTCCGGCTTCGATCGCATCGAGTATGGCGCGGCGGATACGTTCAGGATCGTTGAGGAGGTCTCCAGGAGACTCCCAAGCATCAGCGACCAGATGGGTTCCCAATTGTTTCATTCTGCGGGGTTTTACCTCTAACTCACAATGTCTCAAACCTTTTGACAATAGCACGGATTCTAGAAATTTTCAAGTAAATTACCAAAAAAATTCCAAAAAATAGTTGCGAGGGCCCTCGCAACTATTTTTTGGGGCGCTTTGTCGCCAGTCAAACGCCGGTGCGAGATCTCGCACCGGCGAGTAGCGCGCCACTGCAAAAAAGCGACGTAACGTAAGTGAAGCTTTTGACTTCACGCGCGATCGCTAGCCTGCTCGCAACTGACAATCAACACGCTACCGGACATCCGATCAATCGCGGCTGTGAGTAGCCCCATTCGGCAAAATAGCCCCGCTCAAAGCCGCTTGGTTCAAATTAGCAACATTCAAGCTAGCCCCAATCAAATTAGCCTCCGACAAATTAGTTCCTGTCAAATTTGCCCCTGTCAAAGAACTCAGCAGCAAACCCGCTCCCGACAAATTGGCGTGACTCAAATTCGCTCCCCGCAAATCTGCTTCCAGCAAGCTAGCACCCGATAAATTTGCACCGCTCAAATCAGCTCCCCTGAGAGAAGCTTTGTTCAAATTCGCAGCCCTCAAATCAGCATTATGCAGAATTAAACCATTCAAATTAGCTTTACTCAAATTAGCGCCTTGCAAGTCAGCACCGCTCAAATTAGAACCATTTAAATTAGCTCCTTTCAAGTCAGCACCGCTCAAGTCAGCACCGCTCAAATTAGCAGCACAAATACAAGCCTCCCGCAGACTTGCTTCGCTCAAAATCGCCCCAACCAAATTGACACCGCTGAGATTTCCGCGATTGAGATAAGCCCGAATTAGATTTGCACCGCTCAGGTTTGCTCCGTTCAAATCTACTTCGCTCATAATTGCTCTAGTCAGATTTGCTCTGCTTAAATCAACCCCGCTCATAATTGCTCGGCTCAGCGTCGCCCCGCTCAAATTAGCCTCAATTAGTTTCGAGCCACTTAGCAAACAAGCTCCGACTAAACTCGCTCCAGTCATCACAGCTTTGCTCAAGTCAGCGCGAGACAATATTGCTCCGCTGAGATTTGCTCCGCTAAAATCGGCTCCGATCGCCACAGTTCCCGTTAAACTACAACTGCCTAGGTTCGCTTCAATTAATTTCGCCTTAGATAAATTAGCCCCGCTCAAGTCGGCACCATTTAAATTAGCTCCTATTAGTTTACTTCTAATTAAGTTGGCCCCTTTCAAATTAGTGCTGCTCAAATTAGTTCGACTGAGATTAGATTCAATCAAATGAGCGGCAATGAGGTTGGCTCCTCGAAAATCTCGTTCCCCGTTTCTATGTCTAGTTACAAGTTCATCGGCACTTAAAATCTCAGTGAAATTCATAAAAAAATTGAGTGAGTTTCCTTAATTTCTCGATGTTCAATGTTGTCTGAAAGTTTGTATGCTCGTGTTTGCTAGTCAGTTCTTAAACCAATACTGCCGCAGTAATAATTATCAAAACTGGTTGATTTCTAGCATCACCCTGATAATTTACGTAGAACTCACGAAAAGCCACCCGGTTTTTCGTAAAAGTAGGGCTTGGCTAGGGGCATTTATGAAGAAACCGAGTTTCTCGCTTCCGCCTGTAAGTCTTATGCTGCTAAGAGTTAGTTGCGGCTGATGTTAGTTGTTAATTGTTAGTTGTATTTATACTAACTGCTAATCACTAACTATTAACTACTAACTATTTACAAAATATCGATAAATCGATAAGTTGTCGATCGCATATTTTTGGGGTTCTTGCTGGCGGCACCCGCGCCACATTCACAGCCCACAAATTGCTGGTACAGGGGAGCAAATCTATTCTATTAGTTCCCGAAAGAAATAAGGACTCGAAGCTTCAACTCCGAATATCTTTTAGTTTTTGCCTTCTTTCTTCGATCGCCCATGAAAGCAGAGCCCGGTCAGCTCAGCTAGTGTCACCTCCCCCCACTGTGCTCAATGCAGCGTGAAATCGAACAGGAAGGCTGTTTCGCTCGCCTGGCCGATCGAGTCCCAGGCGAAACCAGCAATAGGCTGCCATGGGCCTGAGATTTCGCCAAAAAAAGCGCCGCGAGCCGTTCCCGTACTCCCGCGCTGCTGTGCTTGTTGTTAATGTTTACTCGATCCATGAGCGCTTGCGCTTCTAATTAACAGAACGCCCGACACCAGACGCGCTCCCGGACATAAAAGCTGTTCCTGGGCTGGAAAAAATGCTTCGCTGAGGCATTCCCAGAAAAACTATATTCCTTTAGCCGGTCTTGCCAAAGGCAATTGGGCTGCTACAGCCAACCAATGACCAGCCTAAGTCTTGCCCCAAGGCGACGACAATAATTATTCTAATAATTGCCGACCACCGCAGGCCGTACTCGGCGCGCGGGACTGGCTACTTCACCTGATATAATTTGCTGAAATTAGCCACCCCATAATTAAAGATAGTCGCTCTTTGACTAACGGGGCAATCTCTGCTGCAATTTTAGTCATCCAATTTGATAATACTCCAGGGTTTGCAACCCTTGCAGTAGTGAGTGTTACAGACTCACAAATCGCTGCGGATTTAGAGTGTAAAAATTTATAGAGCCGATCGACCAGCCGACCCAAAGCCCAGCTCGCACTCTCAAAATTCAACTTTTGCTTGGTCGCTTTTTTGAGGTTTCCCGAACAAAACAAAAGCCGGCTTTCACAGAAAAAGCCGACTTTTGAGAGAATTTTACCCGCATTCGGCTAAACGCTGCGCCCTAAACAATCCGAGTGCGCCAGTGCGATCGTCCCAGCCGTCGGTAGAAATAATAGACATCTCCAA
This sequence comes from Microcoleus sp. PH2017_34_RAT_O_A, assembly GCF_020737885.1. Taxonomy (NCBI): domain Bacteria; kingdom Bacillati; phylum Cyanobacteriota; class Cyanophyceae; order Oscillatoriales; family Microcoleaceae; genus Microcoleus; species Microcoleus sp. PH2017_34_RAT_O_A. The sequence goes on from NZ_JAEQDD010000001.1 coordinate 256,800, forward strand.
TAATTATTGTGGAACAGGCATCTTGCCTGTTCCAGACTTGCTTTTTTGGAGAGATCTAATACCCAAACAAAGTCTGAAGGATCAAACCCGACGCTTGCCAGCAACGCCCTGATTGGGGTCGTAAATACCAGGCGTAGTATCAGCGCCGGGAGTGCCGGGAGTGCCGTAATCTGCCCGAGCGGTATCCACGCTGGGAGAGTCGTAGGTGTTCCAATCCTGAATGCCTCCGCGGCTCAGAACAGCCCCAGCTTTAGCGACTTCTGCTTCGCTGCCGTCAACCAGTACCAAGTAATCTCCCCTCGCCACTCGATCGTTATAAGCTCTGGCTTCCTCTTCAGGAATTCCCAAACCGACTAAAGCTCCGATCAAGCTACCCGCAGCCGCACCCAAAGCAGTACCGGCGAGTGTAGTGGCGATCGCCGTAGCCGAGGCTCCAGCCAGCATAATCGGCCCGATACCCGGAATTGCCACCAAGCCGAGACCTACCAACAAGCCAGTCAAACCGCCCAGGGTTCCGCCTGTGAGCGCACCCTTAGTCGCCCCTTCATCGGCCTTGTTGTCTGCGCTGTCGTGCACGTCAATGCCTGCGATATCCCCTTTAGAATCGCCATCCTTAGCAATGACCGAAACCCGATCCATGTCGAAACCCCCTGTTCTCAGTTCTCCCAGCGCGTGTTCAGTCTCGCGGCGAGTGGAAAACACGCCCACAGCGCGCTTGTGGCGACCCATCGATCTGCGGCCGGTGTCTGTAGGCACATCGTAAATGCCCCAATCCTGAATGCCCCGCACGCTCATAATTCCTTCGGCGGTGGCCAACTCAGCATCCGTTCCTTCTACGAATACCAAATATTCTCCGCGCGAGAGGCGATCGTTATAAACCTGAGCTTTGGCTTCGGGAACACCCAAACCGACCAAACCGCCGACCAAACCGCCCGCAGCAGCCCCGATCGCGCCTCCGACTACAGTATCAGCAAGCAGAGTGGCGATCGCGCCCCCCGCCATCACCGGGCCAACTCCCGGAATCGCCAGCGCCCCAATACTTCCGAGCAACCCAATCAAACCGCCCGTCACGACTCCCGCTGTCGCGCCTGCTTTTACGCCGCCGCCGACTTTCTCGTCGGTACTCTTACCAGCGGTAGCGCCCGCAATTTCGCTGCGATCGAGATTTTCTCCAACTACCGAAACCTTATTCATCGGAAACCCGCTACTTTGCAGTTCCATCAAGGCTAGTTCCGTATCGCGGTAATTAGAAAACGATCCTACAGCCCGTTTGTGTTGACCTAAAGCCATTTCTTTTCTCCTTCAAAAAATACTGTTTTTACACAACTACAGAATTTACGATCTGCTTGCTGCCATCAATCACATTTAGTCATTTTTTCCCCACATTTTTCATCGGTCGCTGGGAATAACCTCGACCTCTATCTTCCGACAGGTTTCCACTAATCATCGGGAATTTTAAATCGTAAATTGCCAATGGCAAATTGCCAATGGCAAATTGCAGGTATTGCGCGAGTTTGGAACGCGGATTTTTGAGTGGGTTAATCTTCAACTCTTTAACTCAAAAAAACGCAACCGGAAGATTCACGTAAGCGTTGTAATCCACTGCGAAAGCACTTTTGAAATCCCCAATTTTCCCTCTTACTTGTATCGGTTAAATCCGTCAAACTATCCGTTACCAAATCCGTTGCCTAACTTCCTTCTAATTTATTACTTGGTAGGCGATGCGGCGGGTGCAGCGGGGGCGACAACAGCCGTAACATTCACGCTTTTGACACCCTTAATTTCTTTAGCTAGCGGCTCTATTTTAGCTAAATCAGTTTGATTTGGAACTGTGCCACCTACGGTAACAGCCCCGTCTTTTGCCTCAACAGTGAGCGCACCTTTAGTAATGTTCACTTCCAACTTAGAACGAACTTCACTTTTCAGGTCGCCATCGGCTCTGATTGCATCGCCACCAGTCACATTGTTGCGCTGTTCTCTGGCCCTGATATCAGAATTTGCTTGGGCTTTGCGAACATCGCTAGTTGCGTCGGACTGAGTTTTTTGAACATTCTCGGCTGGGGGCGGGCTCTTGACATTTTCTGTGGTAGAATTAGGAGCATCGGCGCTAGTTTTAGCCCCCTCAGTGCAAGCAGCAGCTCCAAATAATAGGAGACCGCTGATGAGAATTGGTGTTAGTTTATTCATAATATGTTAATACCCTCCGGGTAAGCTGTCGATGAGTGAGACTTCGTTGAGTGAGATTAAGCCACACAGAATTTTAGCTGCTGCTTTCTGCTCTCTAAAAAGCCTTATCTCAAACATATAAAATTTAGGAATCCGCTACATCGCTCCACAGGTGTAAAATTTACCTCTGTCCTTAGATAGAGTACAAAAAATAAAATAAGGTCTTATAGCATTTTAGATTTTAGATTTCGGCGCGAGCGTCGAACGATTTTAGATTTTAGATTTCGGCGCGAGCGCTTGTCGAAGTGTCGAAGGATTTGCGATTAGGGATGAGTTACTGAATATTGGTTTGAAGCTGACAAAGCAGTTGCATTCTTTTTTCAAACGGGTATTAGATTAAATTTAACTTAATTATTCCGGGACGCACTATTCATCATCAATCAGGTTGATTCGATATTTTTAGTTACCAAAGCTAATATTTTTAGAGATACCAAGTTCAAAAACGTAAGTTTTATTAATAGATTCGATCGCCACTCAAAACTAATTTTTCCTGATGACCAATTACCAATTACCAATTACCAATTACCAATTACCAATTACCAATTACCAATTACCAATTACCAATTACCAATTACCAATTACCAATTACCAATTACCGAACTTCCTGCTTCAATACAAACGAAAAGAGTCGAGAAATTTTTGAGCATTTTCTGGCTCTGGAGTAGTAGCAACCAGCCCGTAAACGCGCTTTTCGACCAAAAAAACTTGACCGACACCTATAGGTTCCTTGGGAGAAAGTGGCTGAAACTCAAACTCTTTTCCCGGGTAGCCGCCCAGGGAAATATCACGCACTTGCAGCAATTTAGCATTTGCAGCCACGACAAAAAAATCTACTGCATTATTTAAAGTAATTTTGATATTCTTGTTGCTAGTCCGAAAATCTAGGTCAAAATATTGAAGTAAATAAGTTTCTTTGTTTTTTAAGATCGACCTGTATGTATGAGTGGTAATTTGAGTTGAAAAAGTTTCAGTATTAATTTTGGGATTTCCCGGCATATCGATCGCAAACTGACCCATTGCCGAGCAAAACGGCTGCCACTCCGGCTGAGGAAGTGGCGCCCGCAGCGGGGCTGCTTCAGCTTTTGCGGGACTGCCAAACTTGACGGCCGAAACAAGTAACGTAGCAGTAACTAGGATTATATGCAGAAATTTCATTTGGGTAAAAATTATATTTGTCCGATCTGCGCTAGCCTAGAAATATATCCGCAAACGAGGGATTTATGCTGAATATTATACGTACTCAACGGCGAGGCAACTCGATCGGCCCAACCAAAACCAGTAAAACTAATAAAACCAATATACTCGCTACTGCAAAGACTTGGCTGGCTATCAGTCTGCTGGTTTCTGTGACAGCTTGTGCAAACAGCCCCAACAGCAAAGCCCTCGAAGAATCGGTAGCCGCCGATCCGAAATTAACCGAAACTCCGCTTCCCGTCCCTGTTGCTCCCCCAGCGACAGCAGTTGAAACCAGCACAACCGCCAAACTTCCTGCCGATTTCCCGACAGAGATTCCACTCTATCCTAATGCTCAGTTAATCGAAGTTGGTGCGCCCAGCGATGGACAGTCAAAAAACGTGCGGCTGCGCTGGGAAAGCACAGATCCGGTTAATTCGGTTCAGAACTTTTATCAGACAGAATTTGGGCGCAGGAATTGGCAAATAGTCAGCCGCCCAACCGCCGAAGGACAAGGTTCTTTGGTAGCAACCCGAGATAAATTGCGGGTAACAGTGTCGCTTTCTGGGACTCAAAAAGTAGGAGGTTCTACAGAATTTGCGATCGACTACAGCAAAGAGGGCCCAGAAATAGCAGCCAGTCCCCAACCTAACAATTCCGAGTCTAGCCCATCTCCAACCGCTTCACCAAGTCCATCAAATTCAGAAGGAACTACTCCAACCCCATCCGCCTCGCCAAAATCAGAAAAAGTTAGCCAACTAGACACCAAAATTCCTCAACAGTTGCAGCAGTACGTGGCAGATTTGGCTCAGTTAGAAGCACTGAAAGTGCGATCGAAAAGCGGTGCCAATTTAGAAACTGGCAACAGTTTACCCGAACCCAACAAAATTGTCACCCGCCGCGAATACGCCCGCTGGTTAGTAGCAGCAAACAATCAGATTTATGCCAGCCGTCAAGCAAAACAAATTAGATTAGCAGTAGAATCTAGCGAACCGGCCTTTTCTGACATACCCAAAACAGATCCAGATTTTGCAGCAATTCAAGGTTTAGCAGAAGCCGGTTTAATTCCGAGTTCGCTTTCTGGAGAAACGAAAGATATGAAATTTCGTCCGGATGCACCTTTAACCCGCGAAACAATGATTCTTTGGAAAGTACCATTAGATACTCGTCAAGTTTTGCCCACAGCTAACATTGACGGAGTAAAAGAAAAATGGGGTTTTCAAGATGCTTCTAAGATTGATTCCCAGGCGTCGCGAGCAGTTTTAGCTGATTTCAACAATGGAGATTTGGCGAATATTCGTCGGGTTTTTGGTTTTACTACTCTCTTTCAGCCCAAGAAATCCGTGACTCGCGCCGAAGCTGCTGCAAGTTTGTGGTATTTTGGCGTTCAAGATCAGGGATTGTCGGCTAAAGATGCTCTGCAAGCCAAGTCTCAACCAGCCCAGTAGAGTTGTTTGGGATGATTAAAAATTTTAAACAAAGCATCAACTTAAACAAAAAAAGGTTCGTAGTGAGGACTTAAGTCCTTCTTTTGCTGAGGACTTAAGTCCTCACTACAGGTTCGTAGTGAGGACTTAAGTCCTTCTTTTGCTGAGGACTGAAGTCCTCACTAAAAACCTGTTAGATTATCATCCTGACTCTGGTAGAAAAGTCTCGCTACTTTAATTTCTCTGCCCGAGTCACCGCCACAAATCCTTGCAAACGCCATAAATCATACATCTGCCTCTCTGTGCGCGGTGCGCGCGCTACGGGATAGATGTTTTCTATTACTCTTGCTTAGTCTTAATTTCTGTATCCTGCCAGACAAGCGCTGCATTTGGCTGGCAAACTTTGTACATATTTTAACTAACACTTGGAAAAACTCTCAGTAGAATTCCGGATGGGGTAACGGACGTAAGGATAAATGAAAAAGAGTGTTTGAGTCTGGGAGAGCGTTTTCTAATGTACGATATTACCCTATTTACCCCGCAAGACATCGCGAAATGCAGTTTAGTGCTGCGCCAGTTCGGTAGAAATTCTGCTAGTATGGAAGCTAGCAGCCAGAAAATTGTCAAGTATATTTACCAACATTTTTGCGATTCGCAAACTGGAGAAAATAGCTGTGTTTTGGTGCGTTTGTTCAAAACTCATCCCTACGGGGAATTAGAAGAATCATTGCAACAATCCGCCCGCCGCTTAATGAATGGCAAATCCCCTGCCGCCGACATGAAATGCTGGACTCTACTAGCAACCGCAGGCATAGAACCGCAGTGGAATTCTCGGCACACAGCAGTAGAAAATACAGCTATTCCCTTAGTTAGCACCGAAGTAGTAGCCAAAATGCCGGCGATTTCGGAAACCATCAGACAGTTCGGTTTAGATATTCCTACAGTCCTCGGCATCGAGGGAGAAAGGTTTCTGCAATTAGAACCAGCAGTATTAAATATTTTTCACGTATCCGAGGCAAAAGGCAGCCCCTTTATTCCGGAACAAGATTCCTTAATTATCCCGTACAAAGTCAAGTCTGTCTTGGCATTTGGGGGACTTTTGCGATCGGGAAGTTTGTTTACTGTAGTCATTTTCCTTAAAGTAAAAATTCCCCATAGCACAGCTCAATTGTTTAAACATTTTGCACTTAGTGTCAAAACTGCTCTGTCTTTGTCTGACGAAAAAGATGTTTTTAATAATTCAAAAACATCGGCAAATATTGTGCAATCTCACAATGCTTACGAAAATCAATTACTGGAAAATCAAATTGCTAGTTTGATTCAATTGCTGGATTTTTCGGAGCAGGAAATGCTCAGGCAAGCAGCTCGTTTTGAACGGATAATTGATAAGTTGCAGCGCGAACTTGCCGATCGCAAAAACAAGGAACAAGCTTTGCAAGCAAGTCAAGAATCATTCAAAGGCATCATCAATACTCCCGAAGATGTTATTGTGCGCGTCGAGGAAAATCAAGGAATGCACAGTTTTAATCAAGGTGAAGAACTGATTTAATCCAAGTTCAGCAGTCCTGGGCGCACTCCGACAAAGAAACCGGGTTTTTCCCTAAATCTGCGAATCACAACAAAGTTTTCTCGAAAAAACCCGGTTTCTGGCTCCCGCGCGTAAGTCCTATTCTGTTAAAATTGGTTTGTAGTTAGGACTTCAGTCCTTCAAAAAGTCTGAGGACTGAAGTCCTAACTACGAACCTTATTTAGGGTTGGGGGTTCGGGATGCTAAGATCGAGCCGTACCATTTATCTATTGGCGTTTGCTTTGTGACCCGAAATCCTAAATTTTCAATAACTTGTCGGGTTTCGGCGTGAGTGTGACCAGACCACAAGTGATATTCTAAAGACAGGTTTTGCACGAGTTGCCAAGAATCTCGGTCTTCAAATAACAGCCATTCTGCACCTTCGCAGTCTACTTTGGCTAAATCGACGCTGCCGCCAATGCGATCGATCGCCCTTTTCAACGATACCATCGGTACATCACCGTTTTCGCTGACGCGCGATCGCGTTTTTCCCGATACTTCCCGAATATCCAGAACTACTCTACCATCTTCGGCTCCCACAGCCTCCATAAAATAGGTAAAATTGGCAATTTCAGATTGATGTTTGAGGTAAATTTCTAAGTTTGGATTAGCTTCGTAGGCGTGAATTACAGCTTGAGGAAATCGATTCCGGGCGGCGATCGGAAATAACCCGACATTCGCCCCGATATCGAGAACTTTCATCAGCGATTCAGATAATTGTTCCACTCCGTAACAGTCATCTAAAAGCACTTCAATAAATTCTCCATCCATGCCTTTCTCCTCCGGCAAGTTTACTTGTTGGCGATTTCCTTGCACAATTAAATTACCGGGCAAATTAAAGCTAGCAACTCTCTTGAATTCTACACCTAACTTTTGGGCGCGGATTTTACGTTGCAAAAGTTGCAGTATTTTATTGACAAGCATAGAAGAATATTAAAAAAAAATCATTTTTATAATAACGCTCTCTGCGCCCTCTGCGCCCTCTGCGGTTCAAAAAAAATCAGATTCACTTCAGAAAATACGATTCCTACCCAGAAAAAATCTGCTTTAATATATGTCAAAATACGCTCCCAAATCCGGGAATCAAAAATGTTAGAGTTCGATCGCCTATTTCAAACAATCGAAGAATTAGTCATGCTGCACTCACCCAGCGGTGCGGAGTCGGAAATTAACCAGCGGTTGATGGAAAAGTTCGCCGCCCTGGGAGTGAATGCTTGGATCGATCGCGCTGACAATGCGATCGCCCTCATTCCCGGGCGCAATCCCGAAAAGTCGATCGCCATTACCGCCCACAAAGACGAAATTGGCGCCCTAGTTAAAACAATAGGCGAGATCGGCCGCGTCGAAGTCCGCAGGTTGGGTGGCGCGTTTCCTTGGGTTTATGGCGAAGGCGTCGTCGATTTATTGGGCGACAAGCAAACAATTAGCGGCATTCTCAGCTTCGGAAGTCGCCACGTTTCTCACGAATCTCCTCAAAAAGCTCAGCAGGAAGATGCTGCTGTCAAGTGGGAAAATGCCTGGATCGAAACCAAGTGTACTGCCGAGGAATTAGCCGAGGCCGGAATTCGACCGGGGACGCGGATGGTGGTAGGAAAGCACCGCAAACAGCCGATTCGCTTGAAGGATTGGATCGCGAGCTACACCCTTGACAACAAGGCTTCTGTGGCGATTTTGCTGGCTCTGGCGGAATATTTGACAGAGCCTGCGGTGAATGTTTATTTGGTGGCGTCGGCGAAGGAGGAGGTTGGGGCGATCGGAGCTTTGTATTTCACGCAGCGCCAGCCGTTGGATGCGCTGATTGCTTTGGAAATTTGCCCGATCGCGCCGGAATACCCGATCGCAGATGGCGAAAACCCGGTGTTGCTGGTTCAGGACGGCTACGGAGTCTACGATGAAGGATTGAACGGCCAATTAGGCGCAGCAGCCGCAGCAGTCGATGTAGAGGTGCAGTTGGCGGTAATTAGCGGTTTTGGAAGCGATGCTTCGATCGCCATGAAGTTCGGCCATGTGGCCCGCGCCGCTTGTTTGGCTTTCCCCACCCAGAACACCCACGGGTTCGAGATTGCTCATCTCGGGGCGATCGGCAATTGCGCCGCCATTCTCAAAGCCTACTGCGAGCAACTTTCGGACGACTAGAAAAAAACTTTCGCAAAGTAGTTGACAAATTCAGAAAGATTAGTTAAGGTAATAAAGGTGCGGAACACAAGCAAACGCAACGAAAAACGCGCCCCCATCGTCTAGAGGCCTAGGACACATCCCTTTCACGGATGCGACGGGGATTCGAATTCCCCTGGGGGTATTGAAAATCTAACTCTGATATCAAAATGATATCTAGCAAGTGGTAAAGGCAACAACCCCAACCCACACGCTAGGTATCATTTTTGCATTTGGTTGGTTGAACTTCCTCTCGTATTGGATAATTGTAAATCCAGACGCGGTTTCAACCGCCCGGTCTTCTTGCTGATTTCATGGAGGTAAGCTAAACTTGTGAATAGACGAGATTTACAAAACATCGCACTCACTCGACTTAAAGAAGTAGAAGTGCTGCTCGAAAATCGTCAATACTCTGGTGCTTACTATCTCAGCGGTTATGTTGTTGAATGCGCTTTAAAAGCTTGCATCGCAAAACAAACGCGGAAATTCGACTTTCCTGACAAAAAAACTGTTTTCGACAGTTACACCCACGATTTAGAAAAACTTGTTAAAGTTGCTAAACTTGATTCCGAATTAAAAACTCTGCTAAAAGATGTAGAGTTTTTAACTGCATGGGTAGTTCTTAAAGACTGGTCAGAAGAAAGCCGTTACCAAAAACATGACCGACAAAAAGCCCTCGATATTTACTCAGCAATTACCGACAGCAATCACGGAATTTTACAATGGGTACAGCAACATTGGTAAGTCAAGAAATAGCAGAAGGTCAAAGACTAATAGACGCTCTTAATGCAGCAGGTGTATCAGTTGATTCTGCTCTCTGGTTCTACGCACCAGAACCCGAAACCTGGCGATTGATGCTCACATCGCCTTCATATGATAAGAAAGGCCCACTTAAAACTTACCACGAGATACTATCAGTCTTTCGCGAGGTAGAGCCAGAATTGAAAATTGATTGGACAGCCCTTGTCGCAGTCAGTGTCAAAGATGAATTAATTCAGGGATTGCGCGAGTTACAACAACGTTTCAAATCAAGTTTTTCAGGGAGACGGATAACGAATCAAAGCGTCAATCATAGGTACATTGATGATGCTTACATTTATCAAATCAAGTGAATCAACTCTCGATCGAGCTGATATATCATGCAATAATGTTTACTTAATTCGTAGGGTGTGGATCCACGAAAAATTCCTAGCTACCTATCGACAATTTAAGATATCCGCACCTGAACACAATGGTTTTATAAATAAACACAACATTTATTCGGCAGTATTTTTTTGTTGAAATTCAGATCGCGACTGAGGCGGTGCGTGACCAATAATTTTTTGATGGTACCCGCCACGTGATTTATCCGTGGAATCAATCCCAAATCGAAAATCTAAAATCCTCTCTTCCCCCGAATTTATCCGTGGGGTTAATCTAAAATTTCCTGGTTTTGATGTAAAGATTTATCGCCGTCACACACCCTACAATTAACTAATCAACTCTAAATTCGAGACTAAATGATGCGTTATGCGATCGTCATTGAAAAAACACCCAATAACTATTCAGCTTATGCGCCAGATTTACCTGGATGTGCAGCCACAGGCGCTACCCTTGCGGAAGTACAGCAGGAAATTAAAGAAGCGATCGAATTTCACTTAGAAGGGTTGCGAGAGGAGGGTTTACCAATTCCCGAACCAACTACTCTCTGTGAGTATCTAGAAGCACGGTAGTAGGACAAAATATTTCATAAATTAAGTCGGCAAAATTCAATTATAATCTACTCTAAAGAGGATATTGTCGAACACTTCTTCGTCCAACAGTAACAACTATATCATTCCAAATCCGCAAGAGCGACTTTCAAGCAAGCACGAACTTCCTTCCAGTCACGTTCCGACAGATGACCAATTAGAACTAAGTTGGAAGATGGCGGTAGAGTGACAATAAAACTGCGAAAAACCGAAACGACTCGTAAACCTGCTGTGGCCCAATCTTGGAGTATATAATCAGTTATACCTAAAGCAGTTGTCTGTGTAGTCAGTAGTCCAGCTATTACATCGCGGCGGGTTGTGTTATAGGTAACTGATGATAGAATTACCGCCGGACGACGTTTAATGCCAGTGACACCAGGAAAATCTACTGTCACCACATCACCAGGATTAAAAGACACTATTAAATCTCCTCGTTTTCAGGAAAAATGGTGGCCGCATACTGCAAAGAAAATGTAGTCACATCGAGTTTATCTTCTTCAGTCCAAGTCTCGCTTTCATCGACAACCGATAGATTTTGCTGCACCAAATCGTTGAGAATAAGAGTTGCCAAGCGCAGTCTATCCTTTGGTGAAAGGGTAGAAAGAACGCGATCGTAAACTTCTCGAACAGTAGTTGACATAGCAAATCCTCCTGCTGCTTATCTTCTGGAACACTTAGGGCAGGTTGATTAGATTATAGCTTAAAAAATTAATAAATTTATGCTAGAATTGAATTCTAATTTTTAACCCCAGATTCACCTATGCCAACTTTAACTGATATTGGCACTCTCATTATCCGCGATCCGCACCTTCGCGGTGGCATCCCTATTATTGCAGGTACTGCCACATCGGTGCAGCGAATCGTAGTCTTATACAAACAAGGTAATAGTGCTGAGGAAATAGCAGCGGATCTGGATCATCTCACCCTAGCGCAGGTTTATGCTGCACTGACTTATTATCACGCAAATCGACCAGAAATAGAAGCAAATTTAGCGACCCAACAAGCAGAATATGAACGTTTTGCAGCATTAAATCTGCTAAAAATGCAGGAGACAGCATGAGCTGAATTCGTCTTTACTTTAGTGTTTTAAATGAGGACTAAAGTCCTCACTACGAACCTAATTACCAAGTAAGTATATTTATTTTTCTGCTATTCGATCGAGCTTTTCCCTCACCAACAAATCTAGCAAAGCACGCAGCACAAACAAGCCAGCGCATCCCGACACAGCAAAAGCTACGATCGCCCCCGTTTGATATCCGCCCACCAGCAGCACCGCACCCGTCAGCCCCCCAAAACCAGCCATACAGGCAAAAATCAGAGTTTTTAGGGCGAGATTGATGCGTTTCAGGGCGCGATCGCTCTCAATGTTACGCACACGAATTTGCAACTCCCCATCTTCTATCCGCTGTTCCAAACGCTTGATAAAAACTTGCGATTTACTCGGCTGCTGTAACTTGTAGGTGATAAAATTTCGTGCTTGGAGAGCCAATTCTCCGATCGCACTTCTGCGCCCTTTACTCACCGCAATACTCTTGACAAAAGGCTGAGCGCATGATAGGAAATTGTAGTGAGGGTCGAGAGTTCTAGCAATGCCGTCGAGAGTCGTCAACGACTTGACAATAAACATCATTTCTGCTGGCAACCGAAACGGTTGTTGCTCGAACATGATGTACAGTTCGTTCTTGATTTCATTGAATGCTTGAAAGTCGATCGGCTTATCAATAAACTTATCCAACAGAAAAGCAATCAGCCTGCGTACCGGCATCATATCCGGCATCGGCTCCACTAAGCCGATCGCAATTAAAGTATCCAGTACCCGATCGGTATCCTTTCTCAGCACAGCAAAAAAAGTCTTGACCATTTCGTCCTTAGCCAGAGACTTCACTTCTGCCATCATCCCAAAATCGTAAAATATCAAGCTACCATCTTCTGTTACCGCCAAATTTCCCGGATGCGGGTCAGCTTGAAAAAAACCGTCAATTAACAACTGCTTCAAGTAACAGGAAATTCCGAGTTGATTGAGCTTCGTAATATCTACTCCAATCGCCTCTAAACTGATCCTGTCGTCCACCTTAATCCCCGGCGCGTATTCTAAAGTCAGCACTTTTTTAGTCGTGTATTGCCAGTAGACTTTCGGGACAATAATCTGAGGATATTCTTGAAAATTATGGCTGAAGCGATCGGAATTTTTGCCTTCTTGTACGTAGTCAATCTCTTGATATAAAATCTTAAAAAATTCGTGATAAAGAGATTCTAGGTCGTACTTGCGCGTCCCTGGTAAATAGCGATCGCACAAACGCATTACTTGGCGCACCGCCTTGACATCCAAATCGAATAACCTTTCCAAACCCGGACGCTGCACCTTCACAATCACATCTTCCCCGGTGTGCAGCCTCGCTTTGTGCACCTGGCCCAGACTCGCCGCAGCAATGGGCAACGGGTCAAAATCCCGGTACAAAGCGTAAATATCTTTGCCTAACTCTGATTCTACAAGGGCGATCGCCTCTTCGGAACTAAACTCAGGAACCCGATCCTGCAACTGTTCCAACTCCTTCACGTACTCCAGTGGCAGCAAATCGGCGCGAGTGGAGAGAGACTGCCCGATTTTAATAAAAGTCGGGCCCAAATCCAGCAAAGTATTGACCAACCAATGGGCACGAATTCTTCTAGTATGAGCAGACTTATCTTGCAGCAGTCCATCCCACCACAAAAAAAACATAAACTTTGCCGTCGCAGCAAAAACGTCTATTTGTCGTGCCAGCGGCGAATATTTAGAACGTTGCCAACGCAGGAGTTTAGGTGCAGCTTTTGTGAGCATAAGATTCGTCGCGATCTATTGAGGTGCACCGCAACGATTTTAACTGGAAATTGCAGCAAGCGATCGGCTCAGATAGAAATACCCGACAAATAACGGAATTTACTTGCAGCCAAACACCTTCAACAGTTGACAGTTGACCTGGGACAGTTGACAGTTGACCTGGGACAGTTTGAAAGCGAACTCTACCTAGAAGGAAGAGGATTGGAGTAATGAATAGTCTGATTTTAATTTCTCCCTCAAAGACTTGGGGCTTTTAACCAATTCTTTCTGGTCAGTTTATTTCACAGCCAGATGCTTGCGTTTTTGAATCAACAATCCAATTCCAATGCTAAGCCGGGAATTACAGTCCCCTCCGGTACCGGTACGGGTGTCGAGTCGTCGGCTATGCGGTAAACAGCCCCTCTTCCCACGCGAAACTCAGAGAAGTTCCCGCAATCAGACAAACAAATCAAAAAGGATGATTTGGTAAGGTTTGCTATATTTTCTAATCTCCCTATTAACGCAAGTTTTAGCCTGTTCGCTGGCAATTCAGGGCCGCTTCTCAACCGAACTATTATTATAGATTCAACAGTTCCGCTGGAATTTTTGGCAAAGTCAGAGTAAAAGATGTGCGGCACAACTCGTCAGATTCAGAACTTTCTGCCGGACAACTAGACACATCAATAGTACCATTCAAGTGCTGCACTAAAGACTTTACCAGGGCTAGACCCAAACCCGTACCGGCGATCGCTTTGTTGGTAATGCCAGTACCGCGACGGAACTTTTCAAAGATGTGGGGCAAATCAGCATCAGGAATGCCACGCCCGAAATTAGACACACTCAGGACAATATCGCTGGCTACCTCAGACGCCTTGAAAACTACCGTTGTTTCTGAAGTCGAGTATTTTCCAGCATTCGTCAGCAGTTCCAGTAGTACCCGCTTAAGACTGTCCGGGTCGCTTTCCAAGGAAGGGGTAAACTTCGGCACATCCACCTTCAGAGTCAATCCCTTATCCGCCCACTTTTTCTCAAAATCCACAACTAAATCTTTAATTAAAAGGTTGAGATCGATGTTGACTGGATAAAGAGGGAGTGGCTGACGCTCTAATTGCTTGAAGGTTAGCAAATCCTGAACCAGGGCGGCTTCCTTAGCACAATGCTGCTCTAGAATGTCGAGATAATTAGCCCGACTTGCTGATGGCTGTTCGGCCTGTTTGAGCATCAGAATCGCCAGATTCATGATTGTCAAAGGGGTTCGCAACTCGTGACTAACATTGTCGATAAACTCGTCTTTGATCAGCTTCAATTTGCGTAGTTGATCTAGTTGATTGGCAGATTGTTCGTGCAGTTTCTCCTGCACGTTGATACTTTCTTCCAACTCAGCATCTCTTTTTTGGACTTGGGTTTGCACTTCCTTGAATATCTGAGTTTGAATAATCGCCCTGCTCGCTTGAGCGCAGACTGATTCCAGAATTTCTAATTCTTCAGGGTTCCAAGGGCGCGGCTCGGAGTGCTGCAAAACCAAGAACCCTAAGACAATTTCCTGTCTGCTTGCGTGCATGATGGGAATTACCAGCAACCCCCGAATACCTTGGAGTTTCAAGATTTCTGCGGCTCCCTCTTCTTCCTTGTCGATTAATTCGCTGGCGTCAGCAAGGGCGAGAGGTTGGGGTGCGCTCTGGAATGCTTGACCGCACAAATTAGATTCCGACAGCCAAAAAGCGGGAGAGTTATTTTGTTTGGAGTTAGAACTTTTGGATTTGGAATTAGCACTTTTTGCCTGGGTTTTGGGTTTGGCTTTCGAGCTTTGTTTTCCAGAATTTTTTGGTTCTATTGTTAGTTTACCTTCATTTTTGGTTGATGCAGATTCGCCAATTAATACTATTTTTGCTTTGGGAGTTTGATTGACGGAGGCTTTTGTTAAGGGGAAGTCTGTATCTTTGAACAGCAGTATTTGACCTCTATCTACTTGCAAGGTATTGACGGTATTTTCAATAATTTGCTGCAAAAATTGATCGACTTCTGAACTGGTGTCGATCGCAGTAGCCACTGACCTGAGTAGATTTTTGTATTTAGCTTGTTGCTGTAACTGTTCGTTTAAACTGGCAATTTCTTGAGTTTTTTGAATGTGAGCAATCGCGATACCGATCGCCTCTGATGCTGCTTCTAAGCGCTGGCGATCGGTTGCTGACCACTCGTGAGGTTGCAACTTACCAAGAACGATCGTCCCATTTACAGCCCCTCCAAATCGCGCAGGCGCTGCCAAAATTGCCCGACAAGGCAGCGGTGTCACAGGGGAATTGGGCGATGAAGCTGTCAAAGGAGTATCAAGATAGTCGGAGATCCCTACTATCTCGCCGTCTGCTAGCAGGTTTGCGAAAACAGGATGTTCGAGCGATATGCTAGGCGATTCTAATTTTGTGCTTTGGGAGTCTTCGGGTATCTTACTTGCATCCGCAGCGTTTAGCAGATCGCTCTTCTGAAGCCAGCAAGCATTCGGAATTACTACTTTCTGGTCAGCTACAGCAGCAACCAAACAGAAATCTACCCCACAAGCAACCCCCAAAGTTTTTGCTATTTGTAGCAGCAGGATTTCTCGATCGATGTTGGTCGCGAGAATTTGGTAAATTTGCCGCCCGACAAGGGCAGGATCGACCTGGTACTGCATAAGACGATCCAGAAATTTTTGGACTGATACTGGTTCTGCCATTGGTGGTAGATGCAAAGTGCGAGACTCTGAAGGCGATTGGTCGATCGGAGTAAAGTCTTGATTTCCCTGGTAATCGATCATGGCAACGAAGTCTTTCTTTTTTTTAATGATGTTTAAGCAGATTCGTGCTGCATATATAGAACCTATCTTTGACATCCTCCCCGCCTTAGAAGAGCGAGGATTCCCAAGCCTCACGATTTGGGTTTCTGCTTCCTTCCGGATCGGTTTTTCGCACCTGCCTTAACAGATTTACTCTGTTCTGGTCTTACAGTCGCTCCACAGACTGTTACCGCAAGCCCTGCGGCCAGAATATTCTTACTGGCGTTGATGTCTCGGTCATGGTGTGACCCGCAATTAGGACACTTCCACTCCCGAACATTTAACGGCAGTTTTTCAACAATATATCCGCACTCAAAACACCGTTTTGAACTCGGGAACCATCGGTCAATCTTGATTAAAGTGCGACCGTACCAATTGCACTTGTATTCAAGTTGCCTGACCAATTCACCCCAACTTGCGTCGCTGATGGCAAGAGCCAGTTTTCGATTTTTTACCATGTTCTTCACAGCTAAATTTTCTACGGCGATGGTTTGGTTTTCACGCACCAACCGCGTTGTTAACTTGTGAAGATTATCTTTCCTTGCATCGGCAATTTCTTGATGCACTCTCCCTACTTTCAGCCTTGCTTTGTGTCGGTTATTTGACCCCTTCTGTTTTCGACTTAAAGCTTTCTGCGCTCTTCTAAGTTGGCGATATTTTGCCTTAAATCCTTTGGGGTTGACAATTTTTTCGCCTGTGCTCAGTGCCAGCAAACTGGTAATTCCCAAGTCAATACCGATTTGGTTGTCTGACTCGTCGGGTAATGTTTCAATTTCCACATTTACCAACAAAGAAACTGACCACCTACCAGATGGTGCCAGCTTTACCGTAATCGTTGATGGTCGGCAACCGTCCGGTAGTGTTCGACTCCAACGAATAGGTAAGGGGTCAACAGACTTGGCTAAGTAAACTTGTCCGTCCTTGAACTTAAATGCCGACGCAGCAAATTGCGCGCTGCCACCGTTGCGTTTTTTCTTGAAATTGGGATATTTTGCTCGCCCGTCAAAGAAGTTATTGTAAGCAGTTTGCAAATGTCGCAAGCACTGCTGCAACGGTACTGAAGAAACTTCATTTAGGAATTCTAATTCAAGAGTTTTCTTCCAGGAAGTTAGCATACTTGAAGTCTCAGTATATGCTACCCGTTTTTGTTCTTCATACCAAGCTTGAGTCTTTGCAGCTAAGGCACGGTTGTAGACCAAACGAACACAACCTATCGTGCGTCGCAACAGGCTTTCCTGTTCTGGCGTTGGGTAGAATCGATAGCTGAAGGCTTTGAGTGTCATGTTTCCAGTTTCACACCTCAATCGTAAGCTGCCTGTAAAATCTTGTAAAGCCGTCGTAGAACGACGGGTTTTCAACCCAGTTTTCTGATAACAGTCGGTTGGACTGTTATGAGCCTGCTTTCTGCGTTGGCGCAGCCCGTCGGCGGGTAACTAAATCTTTAAAAGACTTACTCAGATCCGACCGAGTTCTATTTTGCTGTTTTCTACCCTTGGATCTGTACGGGATGAACTTTAGCATCCTTGACCAGATGAGGATAAATCCCATTCCCACTAATTTGAACTGTTCTGAGAATGAATTTATTTTTGAGACTGCTTTGTGAGACCCCTCTCCTGATTCTGTGATGTTTCTTATTTAAGTTTGTGATCCTGATAAAATTTTATTGTGATATAAATCATGCGATCGAGTGACGCCGATCGCAAAAAATAAAAAATAAAAAATCCTCCCTCAGGATCGATCTGAGAGTTACGAAGTTTTTGCTCGACTACTCATCGATCGCAAGTTCTAGAAACGCGCTTGCTAGTTCTATTGTTAAATTTATCCGACTTCCCTGCTTACTTATTTTGTGCTTCCTGTTGGGCTCGATCGCTATTTTGGCGATAAAGTACCGTCCGGTTAACAGCCGTTGCAGAGCGGGGATGATTTGGGGATACGGCGGCCATCAAATCCGAAGCTTGCTGCCACTTAGCGGCCACTACTAACCAATTTTCGCGAGATTGAGCGGTTTTGCCCTGGGTGGCTGCTTGCTCTGCCACCCGCACTGCTTGGGAAAAAGAGTCAACAGCAGAATTAGGATTTTCCTTAGAAGTTTTGACAGCAGGTGTTGCTTCTGAGGAACTGGGACTGGCAACTGCTTGGGTGGTGGCGGCTGTGCTGTTTGGCACTGGGGAATTGAGTCCTTTGTAGATGGCGGCCACCGCAACCAGCAACAACACGCTCAAGCTGACGCCGCCGACGATACCGCGCTTAAATTGCCGCGGTTGCTGCATCGATCGAGGAGCAGCGATTCTGGGCAAAGCCCGCTCTTCAGCTTGGCGTTCGTGATGGGCGGCGGCCAAACGCTTGAACAAATTTGGCTTTCTGAGTTTAATTTCTTGGGACCACAGCAATTGATTTTCTGGATCGCGGCTAATTTCTTCGAGCCACAGCAGTTGGTGTTCTCGCACCAGCCGGGTGTTGATGTTGACTCGGCGAATATTGCGGGGCGAGAGATTCTCCAAAATTTCTCGGATGCGATCGACCAAACTAGACTGTTCGAGCAGTTGGGGTGTTGCAGCTTCGCACAGCAGTTGCAGTATCCCAGAAGCAAACACGGCTCTAGCTCTGACACCTACGTGTGCCAGTTTGTCGTTAAGGATTTGAATAATCGATGCAACGGAGCCCTCGCGAGCTTGCCGAGCAATGTCATCTATTTGATTCGCCATAACACTATTTTGACGCTTCGCAATCTGTTAATTTTTAATCCAAAGTCTCGGATCTAATTTTTATCTATACACGTTATCACTGACAGTGCCAGGTTAAAATGAACAGATGCAAATCTTGCATACCGATCCCACTTAACACGATCGCCACAGAATTGAGCGAGACAACAGGAAATAAACTATGGGTAAAGTAATTAGCGGTCAAATTTTTGTTCTAGATGACAACATCGATACAGATCAAATTATCCCAGCCGAATACCTGACCTTGGTTCCCTCGAAGCCGGACGAGTACGAGAAACTAGGCAGTTATGCGATGATTGGGTTGCCCGATCGCTACGGCAAGTTTATGGAAGCCGGCGAAACCAAAACCCGGTATCCGATTATCATTGCGGGCGAAAATTTTGGTTGCGGTTCTTCGCGGGAGCACGCTCCGATCGCTCTGGGGGCTGCGGGCGTCACAGCGGTGGTAGCCTTGTCTTACGCGCGGATTTTCTTTCGCAATTGCTCGGCGACTGGCGAATTGTATCCGATCGAATCGGTCGATCGACTTTGCGACCTATTTGTAACAGGCCAAGAAGTGACGATCGACTTTGCGGGCGATAAAATTATCAACCACACTCAAAATCTCACTTACTCCCTCAAGCCTTTAGGAGATGTCGGGCCGGTGATTGATGCCGGAGGGCTGTTTGCCTACGCACGCCAAACGGGAATGATTGCGGCTCGTTCTTAACTGCTAAGTTAATAGACCTCCTGCGAAAGTCCTCACCTAATCGACAAAACCGATAATTACCAGTATGTCTGGCCAATCTTTTATTATTAGTTAATAATGGCTGAAATGGCGACTGTTAAAGGATCGATAAAATACTTTCGCAGGAGGTCTAATGTAGGGTGCGCCACAAGCACCTTACAAATCATTAGACTTCTTGCAAAAATATTTAGGACGGGCTAGAAGCCCATCCCACAATTTTTTTTTCTTGTGGGATGGGCTTCTAGCCCGTCCCAAAATATGATTAAAAGGACTTTTGCAAGAGGTCTATTAATAGAATATCAAATCGACTCAATAAAATTCAATAAAATCCGCTGGTGAGGAATGCCAAAAGGTCGTACATCTCCAGACTTTTCAGAATAGCATTTACCAGCCCGAATATCCTCGGCTGTCAACAACTGCATATCCCAACCCTCGTGCAACACTAAATCGTTGACATCCGCAGTAAGTTGTGAGTGAAAAACATGGCGCACAATATCTCCTTCGACATCGCGACAGAAAAAAGAGGCACTTGCAGGAACCCAGGAAATTTCCTCTAGTAACTCGCGCAGCAGAGCCACTTCGGCAGTTTCTCCCGGTTCCAAGTGTCCGCCAAACAAAGCCCAATGTCCGGGATACCTGATATGAGGAACATCGTCCCGCAACTGGCAGAGAAATTTGCCGTCTTTGTGTAAAATGGCGATCGCAACGTGAATTTTAGTCATAAGGAAGAAGGAAGAAGGAAGAAGGAAGAAGGAAGAAGGAAGAAGGAAGAAGGAAGAAGGAAGAAGGAAGAAGGAAGAAGGAAGAAGGAAGAAGGAAGAAAGAAGGAAGAAGGAAGAAGGAAGAAGGAAGAAGGAAGAGGGAAGAAGGAAGAGAAAAGAAGGAAGAGGGAAGGGGTGCATCTCAGTTTGGCGTTTGGCAAATATGTGTGTAGGGGCGAAGCATGACCGCAATCAATATGAGATGATAGCTAATAACTTATATGCGGTCATGCTTCGCCCTCTTCTCTTCAAAAGTGAAATGCACCGAGAAGGAAGAAGGAAGAAGGAAGAGGGAAGAATTTTGACTAGAGACGGGTTCACCCAAATTTGTAATAAAAACGAACAAGCTCATAAACAAGCCCAGTCAAAACTTTGTTTCACCCAATCTGTAATATAAACGAAAGAGCTCGTAAACGCGATCGCATTTCATCACCAATAACCAAAGCCAAAGCGCCAAAGCGCAACTACATACCTTGGATTTTCATGAAATACAGGTACTTAATTATTGAAAAAAAATTAGCGTGTAGCTATTTTGCTTTATCAGCCGCTGGAGTGCGGTTTAATTGTTCCATTTCCTCAATATAAACTTCACCTAAATCCTTCCCTGCCAATTCCTTGACGGTGATACTCTTAAAGCGGACTTCTCCCTTGAGCAACACTTCATCGCCAAGCTTGGGCAAAGCTTGCTTAGTTAAAATCCAAATCTTACCAGTACCGTCTTGAATTTGATAAGCCGCATTCCCCACAAACGGAGCGCGATTTTCCACCTTCCCTCGGAGATAAACTTCACCATCAACTTGCCGCTTTTGTTGAATGTCGCCAATGCTAGCAACATTCAAACCGAGATTGAGTTGAGACATGGGTACATTGCCACAACTGAGCAAACCGCTAGTCAGTATTAGCAATAAAGAGCCTATGGAGTATCTTTGAATCCAAACTTGCTGAATTATAGTAGTCATTTGTCAAAGGATTTGATATTTTAGATTGTGAGATACGACTTACTGTAACAGAATCCTCAGAGTCGATCGCGAGTCAGAAATTTCTCGCTTTGTAGTCCTTGACGGCAGTTAAGCTAAAATTTAAACTCGTCAGCCCCTAACCTAGAGTCTACAATGGATGCCAAAACTGCTCAAATACTAGATGGCAAAGCTTTAGCGACAAAGATTCAAAGCGAACTGAGCGAAAAAGTCCGCGCCCTACAACCCCAGATTGGGCGTCCTCCGGGACTTGCGGTGCTGATGGTGGGCGACAACCCAGCCAGCGCGGCTTACGTCCGCAACAAAGAGCGAGCCTGCGCTAAAGTTGGCATAGCTTCCTTTGGCCAGCATTATCCAGCAAACGTGACTCAAGCGGAACTCGAACTTGCAATTCATGCACTCAACGAGGACGATCGAGTAGACGGCATTTTAGTACAACTTCCGCTACCAGAAAACCTAGACGCAATTTCGCTGCTGTACCAAATTGCACCTGACAAAGATGCTGACGGACTTCACCCGGTAAATTTAGGTAGCTTGGTACGGGGTGAGCAAGGTTTGCGGAGTTGTACTCCCGCCGGAGTGATGCGGTTATTGCAGGAATACCAGATTGATTTGAAAGGAAAAAATGCTGTTGTTTTGGGCCGCAGTATTTTGGTGGGTAAACCGATGGCGCTGATGCTGTTAGAAGCCGATTGCACTGTTACTGTAGCTCATTCGCGATCGCAAAACCTAGAATCAATTACCAGCCAAGCCGATATTTTAATTGCCGCCGTCGGCCGCACCGAAATGATTGCAGCTAATATGGTAAAACCGGGAGCAGTAGTAATTGATGTTGGCATTAACCGCGTCGTCAATCCAGATGGTACTAGCCGTTTGGCCGGAGATGTAGATTTTAATGCTGTGAAAACAGTAGCCGGAGCGATTACGCCGGTGCCGGGAGGAATCGGGCCGATGACTGTTGCTATGTTGTTGGAAAATACAGTTTCTAGTTATACGAAAAAGATGGTTTGACGAGCGCGCGAATCATAGCGGAAATGTGCAGTTTTGCCTTGACATGAGATTGCTGTATCCGCTCTTTTGATTGCAGAAGCAGGAGCGGATACAGGAATAAAATCAGAAAATGCTTTCGGTACATCTAACTTGTGAAGAGGGCGAAGCATGACCGCATATAAGTTATTCGTTATAATCTCATATTGACGGAGGTCATGCTTCGCCCCTACAAAAATATTTTCCAAACCCAGATGTACCCAAATGCTTTTTACAAAAATGAGCGGTTCCTACTGAGATAATTCCGGCTAATTTGGGTAATGCCGACTATTTCTTGACAGCAACAACGCGAATTCGGCGATAATCTGCACTCCAATTACCATCGCGGTAAAGAGCGGGCCGCAAACGTTCTTCAACTTGTTTAATTGCGCGCGATCGCACGAACGGCGACAAACCCGACAAAAACCCGCCTGCAAACATCTCGATCCAATTTACCATACCAGCGCTGCCGCCTTCTAGGGGAGTCGGGCGATCGAACAAAACCGCATAACTCACATCAAAACCGTGGTTTTCCAGCAGCAGAGCATACTCGCCGATACTCGGAAAATACCAAGGATTAAGCGATTGGGGCTCCTCGCAGCCAATTTCCGACAAAACATTCAAAAGCGCGCGGGCGATCGCCCCCACATTCCCCTTACCGCCAAACTCAGCCACAAAACGCCCTCCCGGCTTCAGCGCTTTTTCCACGCAAGCGATCGCAGCATCCGGTTGTTTTATCCAGTGCAAAACCGCATTAGAAAACACAGCATCTAACGGCTCTTCCACTTGAAAATTCCTCGCATCCGCCGCCACAAAGTTAATGTGAGGATAATTTGATTTAGCAGTGGAAATCATCGCCAAAGAAGAATCAATACCTTGCACAAAAGCACCACTTTCAGCAATCTTTGCAGTTAACTGTCCCGTACCGCAGCCCAAATCCAGAATTCCTTCTCCCGCCTGCGGAGCCAGTAATTCTAAGAGCGATTCGCCGTATTGCCAAACAAAAGCGTGTTGCTGTTCGTAGAGATCCGTATTCCAAGAATCTTGTGTCATCATAACTACTCTAAACCTTTCTTCTCTCTCTGTGTTCTCTGTGTTCTCTGCGGTTAATAAAAAAATCCTCCTTCACAAAAGCGAGCGAATCATTTGCTAGCGAGTTCCGCGATCGCATTTTCATCAATCCTGCAAACCCTAATATTTTCCAAAATCCGCGCTCCCTGCTTCTCATAAAAAGCAACTCCCGCTGAATTTTTAGCATTCACAGTCCATTCAATTCGCCCGCAATTTGTGGATTCAGCAATTTGTGCCAAATGTTTCAACAAAGCTGTACCCACTCCCATACCGCGCATGGGAGCTTGCACAAATAAATCATCAAGCCACAGACAAGGCTGGGTCAACAAACTTGAATAGGTAGCATAAAACATCGCAAATCCTACCGCAGTGCCTGCAACTTCCGCCAACAATACCCGCACTAGCGGAGACTGACAAAATAACGCTTGTTGCAATTTATCGGCTGTTGCTGCCAACAGATTTTTAGCTCCATCGAACTCGCTTTTTTGCGCGATAAAAGTCAGAATTAGTTCTAAGTCTGCAAGTTCTGCTTCTCTAATTCTTACATCCAAATTAGCCATTGTTTAATTCTCAATCTCACCTATTAATCACTGTATGAAATATCATCATCAATGTCCAATATCTTTTTAGCTAATAACTTATACTTTTAAAATATTAATGATTGGGAAGCTATGGAACTGCGACATTTGCGTTACTTTATTGCCGTTGCAGAGGAACTGAATTTCACTCGTGCAGCGGAAAGATTGCACATGGCTCAACCTCCGCTAAGTCAACAAATTCAGCATTTGGAGGCAGAGTTGGGCTTTCAACTTTTTCGTCGCACCAAGCGGACAGTTGTGCTAACGGAAGCCGGACAGGTTTTTTTTGAGGAATCACAGAAAATTCTGCTACAAGTCGATCGCGCTATTCAACTTGGCAAACAAACC
The DNA here is from genome assembly GCF_020737885.1 of Microcoleus sp. PH2017_34_RAT_O_A. Lineage (NCBI taxonomy): Bacteria > Bacillati > Cyanobacteriota > Cyanophyceae > Oscillatoriales > Microcoleaceae > Microcoleus > Microcoleus sp. PH2017_34_RAT_O_A. The sequence goes on from NZ_JAEQDD010000001.1 coordinate 280,894, forward strand.
AGCCGCGGGGAACTCGGCCAACTCACTGTAGGCTTTGTGAGTTCCGCCGCGCACAATGTAGTTCCAGCCATCTTGCAGGCGTTTCGCACTCGGTGTCCCGCCGTCAAGCTCGAACTGCACGAACTCACAACTAACGAACAATTGCAGCGACTGCGGTTCGGGCGCATTGATATCGGCTTCGTGCGCCCTCCAATCGAGGAAGATGGCATAAATTCCGAAATCGTTTTTCGAGAACCTCTGATCGTGGCGCTGCCAGAAACGCATTATTTAGCCGATCGCGCTGTTGTAGAATTGCGCGAACTTTCTGCCGAACCTTTCATACTATTTCCCCGTTCCCTAGCTCCAGGATTGTACGATCCGATCGTCAGTCTGTGTCTGCAAGCAGGTTTTAGCCCGATCGCCGGTCAAGAAGCGATTCAAATGCAGACAATTATCAGCTTGGTAGCCGCCGAGATGGGGGTGGCGATCGTCCCCGCATCGATGCAAAACTTCCAGCGCACTGGGGTTGTTTACAAACATTTACAAGAACCAAGTCCGATCGTCTCAATTGCTCTAATTTGGCGCGACAATCCCACGCCAGCGGTGCAGCGGTTTTTGCAGACAGCCAGAGACTTGTCAAGTCTTCAATATTAGGGATTAGAGTCGTACCGATCGATCGCCACCGTAAAAGTCGGCGCGATCGACCTCGATCGCCGATCGATTAGTCCCAACCGAAATCTCTCCTAACGCCCGATTTCAACATCTTCAACGATACCAAGTGCGTCAGGTACTAGCACGGCTGCGGAGTAATATGCAGTAACAAGGTAAGACATAATCGCCTTTTCACTAATACCCATAAATCTAACAGATAAGCCTGGTTGGTATTCGTCAGCTATCCCCGTTTGCTGTAAACCGATCACGCCCTGATCTTCCTCACCAGTACGCAGCACAAGAATAGAACTGGTTTGGTTTTTGGTGATGGGTATCTTATTACAAGGAAGAAGAGGTACACCGCGCCAAGCAATAACTTTACTTCCGTCCATGTCGATGTTTTGTGGATAGATACCGAGGCGGTTACACTGCCGGCCGAAGGCTGCAATAGTGCGAGGATGAGCTAGGAAGAACTTCGACTTTCTGCGGCGGGTAAGCAGTTCATCGAGGTCATCAGGAGTAGGCGCACCAGTGCGGGGGTGGAGACGCTGTTTAAGGTCAGCATTGTGCAGTAAACCAAATTCACGGTTATTGATCAACTCATATTCTTGACGTTCCCGCAATGCCTCAATCGTCAGACGTAATTGTTGTTCCGTCTGGTTCATTGGTTCATTATACAAATCAGCGACGCGAGTATTGATCCTTAACACAGTTTGGGCAATACTTAACTCATATTCCCGGGGAGAAAGTTCGTAGTCAACGAAAGTCCCTGGTAATTGAGTTTCTCCAGTATGTCCTGAAGATAAAGCAATGGTGGCTTCACCCTGCTTATTCTGTGGTAATTGTGCGCGAGTTACGGCTCGATCGATCTGAGTCTGCAAAGCCGCCGACTGGTTCAGAATTTCCCTAAACGCTTGTTGTGGTAAGCTTAATACTGTGCATCGAGTCACAGCTTTAACCGTAAACTTCCAATTGCTTTGAGACGCTACTAAAACCTCATCGCCAAAATGATCCCCATCAGCTAACGCGCCCAATAAAGGTTCTTCTTCATATTTGGGAAGACCAAATTTATTAACTTTACCATGAGCGATCAGGAAAAGCCGATCGACTGGTTGACCTGATTGTACAATAATGTCACCAGAAGCAAACTCCTGTTGTACGAAGCGACTAGCTAAAGCTGTTAAGACTTCAACATCATCAAAACCTCGCAATAAGGGTAATTCGGTCAGTTCTTGAGGAATTACCTCAATATTTGCACCTGTATTCGTAAAAGTAATTCTCCCATCACCTAAAGTATAGGTTAAACGACGGTTTACCCGATAATTACCACCTTTTATCTGCACCCACGGCAACATCTTCAACAACCACCGCGATGTAATTTCCTGCATCTGTGGTGCAGATTTGGTTGTCGTCGCCAAATTACGGGCTGCGGCTGTACCTAAACTCAGTTGAGGTTGCTGACCTTCAACTTCCAAACTCGAATCATTAGAATATGTCATTACCTCATCCTTTACTTACTAACAAAAATACCCGCTCTAATAGGTGAGAGGTTAAGGCAATTGTTTTGTCAATAATTACTAGACATCTCCCATAATTATTGTGGAACAGGCATCTTGCCTGTTCCAGACAAGCTTTTTGAGAGAAGTCTACTGGATTTAACGCTTAAAATAGAGCGTAATTACCGATCGACAAAAATCATTTGCCTTAACCTCTCAGCACCAATAGACCTCTTAGACCTCTCCAAAAAAGCAAGTTTTGAACAGGCAGGATGCCTGTTCCACAATAATTATTGGAAAAGCAAGTTTTGAACAGGCAGGATGCCTGTTCCACAATAATTATTGGAAAAACAAGTTTTGAACAGGCAGGATGCCTGTTCCACAATAAATATGGTCGAGGTCTAATTAACGACCGACTTCTACATCTTCGAGGATGCCGAGTGCGTCAGGAACTAGGACGGCTGCGGAGTAGTAAGCTGTGACGAGATAAGACATAATTGCCTTTTCGCTGATGCCCATGAAGCGGACAGACAAGCTAGGTTGATATTCGTCAGGGATACCAGTTTGATGTAAACCGATAACGCCTTGTTTTTCAAGACCAGTGCGGAGTAAGAGGATAGAACTGGTGCGGGTATTTGTGATGGGGATCTTGTTGCAGGGAAAGATCGGTACACCACGCCAAGCCGGAACTTGTTGGCCGCCCATGTCAATGCTTTGTGGATAGATCCCTATGCGGTTACACTCGCGAGCAAAGGCTGCGATCGTGCGAGGATGAGCCAGGAAGAAGCCAGGGTCTTTCCATACCGTAGCCAGCAATTCGTCCATGTCGTCTGGAGTAGGTGCGCCAGTGCTACTGTAAATGCGTTGTTTGAGGTCAGCGTTATGCAGCAACCCAAATTCGGGGTTGTTGATCATTTCGTGTTCTTGACGTTCCCGTAATGCCTCAACAGTCAGACGCAATTGTTGCTCGGTCTGATTCATTGGTTCATTGTACAGATCGGCTACCCTGGTACTGATCCGCAACACGGTTTGGGCAATGCTCAAATCATATTGGCGGGGTGAGAGATCGTAATCAACGAAAGTACCTGGCAACTCAGTCTCGCCGCGATGTCCCGCAGATACATTAATAGCAGCTTCACCTTCAGTAGTTTGTGGCTGGCTGAGGATGGCGCGGAACTTATCGACCTGAGTTTGTAAAGCTTCGGACTGGTTAAGGATTTGCTCAAACGCCTGTTGAGGTAATGCTAATACGATACATCTGGTAAGAGCTTTGAGGGTATACTGCCAGGTGTCTTGAGATTCTACTAGAGATTCATCACCGAAACGATCGCCATCAGCGAGTACATCTAAAACAACCTGTTCGTCATACTTGCCAAGACCAATCTTGTTAACTTTACCACGGGCGATCAATAATACTCGATCGGCTGCTTGACCTATTTCAACGATCGTGTCCCCGGCAGCGTACTCTTCCTGCACAAACTGGTTCGCCAACGCAGTTAAAACTTCTGTGTCCTCAAACCCTCTGAGCAATGGCAACTCAGTAAGTTCTTGGGGAATTACTTGTACAGTTGCGCCAGTGTTGGTGAAAGAGACTCTTCCATCACCTACGGTATAACTTAAACGACGGTTAACTCGATATACGCCACCCTTTGTTTGCACCCACGGCAACAGTTTCAACAACCACCGTGAGGTAATTTCCTGCATCTGCGGTGCAGATTTGGTGGTCGTCGCCAAATTACGGGCTGCTGCTGTACTTAAACTCAACTGAGGCTGCTGATTCTCAACATCTGAACCCGAATCATTGGAATAGGTCATAAACTAATTCTTCACTTTCTAGTTACTCAAAAAACAACTTGGTTTTACTTCACCGAAGGGCGATCGAGAAAAACCTAAGTTAGCAAGACAGATTATCTTGTAAAAAGAGACAATCAAATCGTATCTTTGACAAAAAGATACAATTCGATTCAAATTTACCGATTATTGGCCAAAAAACTGCTTGCACCGACCAAAGATTTGATGTGTGCTGCCGAAGTGCCAAACCCTGTGGGCCCGTTGAGCAGTCGCACTACTGGGGAAGCACTATTACGCAATTCAAATTCCTTATAGCGGTCTACTTTCGTATGCCACTTGAGTACGCCACACATCCATTGTTCTAGTTTTTTGACATATGCAAGCAGTTTCTCGCGAGTGCTTTCATCCAGGTTGAAATCGTCAAAAAGGGCTGGCAGTTCGGTGGCGACAATGTGTTGAAACTGCTGCGCCCGCGCGGTCATCAGATTGTTCACAATCTCGACAGCCTGGATCATATCGCAGTTGAGGAAATTCTGCACAACCAGTACGATATTATGGATTTCCCCTTCAAATTCGATTTCTTTCTGGTAGGAGAAGATATCGTTAGTGAAACAGGCAAAGTCGGCCGCGGAATTTTCCAGCGATCGCATTGGCCGACTGTAGTAAATCTCCATTGGTATCTCGCCGCCCTGGGCTAGTCGAGACAAGCTCATTGTCAAATCCGAACCAAACGTCTTACGACGCATTTCAATATAATCGATCGGGTCTGGAATCCGATTTTGAGTTTGATTGGCAAGTTCCCACACCCAACTGTCAGTCATATCCTGGATCGCACGGCGGAACTCAGTCCGCGCATTAGCAGACATCGGGCCAGCAGTTCGAGACCAAATATCTGCCAAGCCACGTTCCACCGGATTAGTCGGCACCGCTGGGGGGGTGGAGTCGTCGAGAGGCATAAACGCCGACAGTCGGGCGTTGAACACTTTCGCGCCAGCCATGTCGCGGTTATTCCCGTAGAGTGCTGGGAAGTAATCATCGGCATAGGTTCCCCAAACCAGCCAGCAAGCTGTTAAATTTAGCTCATGCTCAGACCCATTCGGATGTATCCACGCACCGCATAGGGCTACATCAGCAACATCAAACTTGTGGTCATTCCAGATGAAAGCATCAGGAATGCCTGGTAGTGAGTCCAGCATCCCCATCCGGCGCGCCCATTCCTTAGAATGATTCCGCGCGGCATCCAGATTGGGATTCAAAGTAGTAGAGAAGGGCATATAAAAATTGGGCAATTTCACTGGCCCTACAGCCTGGTAGGGAACGTGAGTAAAGCTCTTGAACCTTCCTAAACCCAAGTTGGCGTATAACGACTCAAGCCGCGCCGCCGATGTGCCTAGTCCAGTAGGCCCACCCAGAATCGTTGGTGTCGCAGAATTATCCGCTTCCTGTTTGTTCATGTAGCGGCTCGATCGCATATGCCACTCGTGACCGCCCGACTGCCAGTCCTGAAGTCCTTTGATATAAAGGAGAACATGGGCACGCTCTACTGGATCTACTCCGTACTCCTCAAACAGGGAAGGTAACTCGGTGACAGCAGTATTATCAAACTGATATAACCGTGAGTTCAGCAGTTCATTGGTGAGGTTAGCCGCCTCTTGGGTACTCACATTGAGGAAGCGTTCTAAGACCAATACACAGTTCGAGTTCTCGCCTTCATCTTCTACTTCTCTTTGATAGGAGAATAGGTCGTTGCGTAGATGTACTCCATCGGCAAATGTTTCTTTCAAGACCCGCATTGGTCGAGTTGCGGCAATTTTGGCCGGAACTTCTACAAACGCGGCGTGTTCCACCAGATCCGCAGACCAGGGTGCGCCGCCAACTTTACGCCGCATCTCAATGTATTCGATGGGGTTGGCAATTCGATTTTGGTTGATATTGTCAAGTTCCCACATCGACTCATCCAAGAGGTTTTTGGTACTCTCAAAGAATCGTTGCCGCCATTCCACAGACTTAGTAAAGGCGGTGCGAGACCACAGGTTTGCCAAGCCCCGCTCTACTGGGTTGGTGGGAACGGGAGGGGTGTCGTTAGGGTAGATCGGCATAAATGCTGGCAGTCGATCGAGGTATTCCTTCGCCCCAACCATGTCTTGACTACGCTTGTAGATTTCCAGAAAGTGGTCGTCAAAAAAGAATACCCACACATACCAGTCGGTTACTAAGTCTAGTTCTGTTGCTGGTGCGTCTGGATGGGTATAGGAGCAAAGCAAGGCGTAGTCATGGGCATCGAATTTGCGTTCGTCCCAAATAGGCTGGCCTTGGGCTTCTTCTTTTGAGCCAAGTATCCCCATCTCGTAGGCCCATGCTTTGGAATGAACTCGCGCGGCTTCCAGATTAGGGTTCAGCCGCGCCGGCCAAGGCATATAAAATTCTGGCAATTTAAATGGTTGCATAATCGGCGTGTAACCTTCTGTTGAGTCTTATTGGTATTTTTGCCGACCAACGGCTGAGTTGTGGCGGTTGGCGATCGCTCTCGTCGGCCTAGCCAAGTCCAATATGTGGTTTGTGATTGTACAGTAGGCTAGTTCATATCCACGGTAGCGCTCGACTCAATAAAATTTAACAAAATAGTTTGGTGAAGCAGAGCGATCGATCGCACATCTCTTGACTGCTCAGAAAAGCAGATTCAGTCCCGAATCTGTTCCGGTGTCAACAACTTCATATCCCAACCCTCAAGCAAAACTAAATCCTTGACATCCACACTAATAAGTTTCTGTGCAACAACACCCGTAAAATGATTAAATTGAGTCTCAGATTTCGAGCGATCGCCCCCCTAAAAGTCGGCGCGATCGACCAAAACAACTCACAGTATCCTTTCGTCACATTCAGTACAAGAGAGCAAGGGATGGTATTTGCAGCAACAGAAATGGATTCGTCTCAACCGGAATCCGCTTTCGACTTATCTACTTACCTAGTCGAACAAAAAAAGGCGATCGAGGTAGCTCTCGACGGTGCGATCCAGGTCATCTACCCAGAGAAAATTTACGAAGCCATGCGCTACTCACTGCTAGCAGGGGGCAAACGGCTACGTCCGATCCTGTGTCTGGCTGGGTGCGAAATCGCCGGTGGCACTTCCCAAATGGCAATGCCCACAGCTTGCGCTTTGGAAATGATCCACACCATGTCGCTAATTCACGACGATTTGCCGGCAATGGACAATGATGACTATCGGCGCGGCAAACTGACTAACCACAAAGTCTACGGCGAAGACATCGCAATTTTGGCTGGCGATGGTTTGTTGAGCTATGCCTTTGAATTTATCGCCACTAAAACTGAGAACGTACCCCCCCTACAGGTGTTGCAGACGATCGCCCATTTGGCGCGCGCGTCCGGCGCTGCTGGACTCGTAGGCGGTCAGGTACTTGACCTGGAATCGGAAGGATTGAAAGATGTTTCTATAGAAACTTTGACCTACATTCACGCTCACAAAACCGGCGCGCTGTTAGAAGCCTGCGTGGTTTGTGGGGGAATTCTGGCTGGGGCTTCTGCTGCGGATTTGCAGCGGCTTTCGCGTTTTGCTAAAAATATTGGGCTGGCTTTCCAGATAATTGATGACATTCTGGATATTACTGCTACTCAAGAAGAATTGGGCAAAACCGCTGGCAAAGATGTTCAAGCCGGAAAGGTGACTTATCCGAGTTTGTGGGGAATTGAGGAGTCTCGGCGCCAAGCCAAAGAGCTTGTTGCTGATGCTAAGGCTCAATTGGCAGTGTTTGGAAGTAAAGCCCAGCCTTTATTGGGAATCGCCGATTTTATTACCAGCCGCAGTAACTAGAAATACTAAAGAATATGCAGGAAATTTGCAGCGGCATCTTACACAATCATGTACTGATAGTTGCTTTGATCGCTTGTCTGTCGGCTCAAATCATTAAATTGCCGATCGAATTAATCAAAAATCGTAAGTTTAATCTGCGGTATTTGGTAACAACGGGCGGAATGCCCAGCTCTCACTCATCTTTTGTGGGCGCTTTGGCTGCGGGAGTCGGACAAACGATGGGATGGGAAAGTCCAGAATTTGCGATCGCAGCCATCTTTGCAATTATTGTCATGTACGACGCTGCTGGAGTCCGCCAAGCAGCAGGGAAACAAGCTCAAATCCTCAACCAAATTATCGACGAGTTTTTTGAGGAAGACCACAACTTTAATGAGGCTCGCCTGAAAGAGTTGCTGGGACACACTCCTTTTCAAGTGTTCGTCGGTTTGGGGCTGGGAATCGCGATTTCTTGGATCGCAGGGCCTGCATATTAGTCATTAGTCATTAGTTAACAGTTGACAGTTGACAGTTGACAGTTGACAGTTGACAGTTGACAGTTGACAGTTGACAGTTGACAGTTGACAGTTGGTTCAAATTACCAATGACCAATGACCAATGACTAATGACCAATGACTAATGACTAATGACCAATGACTAATGACTAATGACTAATGACTAATTACCAAATTCTGCTTGCAGCAAGTCATCGTTGTCATCGGCGATGGTGGCTACAATAGTAATAGCGCGTGACATTTCCCCAGCAGAGATTTCGGCGATCGTCCGAGTTGATATTACGGCAACTTGGTTGTCAACGATCGCAAAATGAGATTCTAAAGTAGCCAGCCAATTCATTTCTAGCAGTTTCCGCATTAATTCAGCTTCATTCTTTGCCGGCAACTGAAGCACAAAAGCCCAAACAGTTAAAGTATCATTTTCGGTTTCGCCCGTGAGTTGCACGAACACTTCAACGCTCCCGTACTTGAATTTCCAAAGATGTCCGCCAGCTTCATTTTGACCGACCATCACTTTTTGGTCTACAGCCATGCTGGCAATCACAGTTTCAATTTCTTCGGCATAGCTCACTGCTGTGGCTTTTTCGACCTGCTCGGAGGCGATCGCGCTTTCGCTAGAGAGGCTTTCTGCGGAAGGTGTTTGTGGGTTTGGCTCGCTGTTAGTCATGATTAATATTTAAACGGAAAAGTGTTCCAATAATCTTTACCAATACAGTTTACTTCCTCTTCAGGACTTAGCAAAATAGGACTTATAGGATTTTGGATTTTAGGTTTTGGATTTTACATTAAAGAATTCGGTATGACTTAAATAATGAGTGGTTCCCAGGCTGTGCCTGGGAACCCATATCCTGAGCTCTCCCTCACCTGTATCTAAGCCTTGGGCTTAGCAGCCGCGGGCTTCTTCTCAATCGGTTTTAATCCATTGAGGAACATCGGCACAAATTTCTCCACAAATGCTTGCGGATCTCGGTTCCAGGCCCGCTGAGCTACATCGACTCTGGTCATTTGCAAATCGGGGGCGAGCAGAGTGGCTGGCAAGCGTTCCATCAGGTATTGTGGGCGTTCCCACATCGGCATCGTGTTGGCAATGTCCACGAGACGGGTGACGCGACGCAGTTCTGCTCCCAGCATGATATCCATTCCCGATGCAAATGCTGCTTGTTCGATCGCTGCATACTTGCGTTTCGCCTGTTCCACCTTCTCGCGGTGTGCCGGGCTCTTCGCAGCAATTTTACCCAGCCAGCGGTTGCCCCAGCGGACGTGACCAGCTTCTTCGGGAAAAATCTTTTCGATGGTTTCGCGGATTTTGACGTTTTCGTCGGTTTGAGGAGCATTTTTGAGGGCGTGGATGTGCGCTGAGAAATACTCGCATCCCCGCTTCTCGGTGACGTTAATCGCCGCTAGGGAAGAAATTACAAAATCTTCGCGGTCTTTGGTAGGGTCTTTTTGGTCGCTGTCGAGCAACCTTTCAAATTCGTCAATGTAGGAGACTCCTGGCGGCGTTCCCACCTTCTCGCCGATGTCTGCGAGCAAGTCTGTAAGCCACATGGCGTGTCGCGCTTCGTCCGAGATATGCCGAGAAAGATCGCGCACGAGTTCGGCCGGTTCGCCGTCTAGCTGCTCGATCAAGTCGGTGAGGTCTTTGCAACTGCGCTGTTCGCTGTAGCGGTAGCGGTTGAGGGTAATCAAGTGGATTTCGCGATCGCGCACCACTTGACTTAAAATCTCGCGCGCTCCCATGCCGTTGCGAAGCTTGCGGGGATAGGCAACTGTCATGTTTGTATGTTGTTTTGTAAAGATACCTGTATAAGTGTAACGCAGTTTTTAGGATACCAATGACCTCAGCAGGCAGAAACTTTGTGTGCGCTTTTGGCAAAGATCGATCTTGAAGGTTTTGCCAGCTCAGTTATTTATGTCGATCGCTCTGCGTTTACATTTCATACTGCGCCTGGGCGATCGCACGATTCGCGATCGGCTTACCAATGTATTTAGGAACAGGTTGTTTTGCATTAAAATACAATAAAATTTCGATATTTTTATCTACCTTTAGACAGGTATTTTATAAGTTATTTCTAGAAGAATATTTTGCTATTTATATCAGAATAACTGAATAAATAAAAGAAAAATTTAGGTAGCTAAATTAACTTTTAAGCGTTATATTGATTTATGGAAGACAAAACCTAGGTGACTCACTTGGCTGACATCGTTGATACCGCCGTTTCGGCAGGCTCTTTTACAACTCTGGTTGCTGCCGTCAAAGCTGCTGGTTTAGTCGATACTCTCAAAGGCACCGGGCCCTTCACAGTTTTCGCACCCACAGACGAAGCTTTTGCTAAGCTTCCCGCAGGTACTGTAGAAGCACTGCTTAAGGACATTCCTAAGCTCACAAAAATCTTGACTTATCATGTCGTTGCTGGCAAAGTTATGGCTGCTGATGTAGTCAAGCTGAAATCTGCCAAAACAGTTGAAGGTTCAGAAGTGAAAATTGATGCTTCCAATGGCGTCAAAATCAATGATTCTACCGTTACCACAGCCGATGTTGCTGCTGATAATGGCGTCATCCACATCATCGATACAGTCTTGCTTCCTGCGTAAGCACAGATTTAGATAGTGCAATAATACTATCTTGAGGGCGGTGGCTGTTGTTAGCCACCGCCCGATTTTAATTGATAGTTAAAAATAAATATCTTACCATAAAGAATTGGGGTGCATCTCACTTTGGTAAATATGTTTGTAGGGGCGAAGCATGACCGAAATCAATATGAGATTATAACTAATAACTTATATGCGGTCATGCTTCGCCCTCTTCAAAAACCAGATGCACCCAAGAATTGGTTAAAAGCCGGAACCCTTTTAAGGAGAAATTAAAATCAGACTATTCATTACTCCAATCCTCGGACTTCCAGGTAGATGTCGCTATCAACTGTCAAGCGGTCAACCCTTCGACTTCGCTCACGACAAGCTGTCAAGCGGTCAACTGAATGAAGCAGCGCGATCGCAAAAACCATCATAGAGCAGGGGGAATTGGTCGATCGCACGAAGCGATTGTCTGCCCCAAATTTGTCGCCGCTGGATTTACCGGAAAAACAGGCTGTAAGCCAATAGCATTCGTACTCTGAAGCTTATTTGCGGTTGATGCGTAGATGCCATGCCGCGAAACCCAAAATTTCTCCCAGAAACCGGGTTGATGGGGGCTGAGCTTAAATAAGATACAATAAGAACCACAAGGAAAGTGCGATCGACATTATTTGACAGTCAAGTTATGCAATCTACAACTCAGTCCGAGACAGAAACGGCGATGGACGCTCCCAAACACGGATTGCCCGTTACAATCATTACAGGATTTCTCGGCAGCGGCAAAACAACCCTGCTCAACCACATCCTGACCAACCAGCAAGGTTTGAAAACAGCAGTTTTGGTCAATGAATTTGGTGAAATCGGCATCGACAACGAACTGATTGTCACTACAGACGACAACATGGTCGAGCTGAACAACGGCTGCATCTGCTGCACAATTAACGAAGATTTGGTTAATGCAGTTTACAAAGTTTTAGAACGTCAAGAAAAGCTCGACTATCTAGTAGTCGAGACCACCGGACTCGCCGACCCGCTGCCAGTAGCTCTGACTTTTTTAGGCACAGAACTGCGCGACATGACCCGTCTAGATTCAATAGTTACAGTAGTAGACGCAGCCAACTACAGCTTAGATTTGTTCAACTCAGAAGCAGCCTACAGTCAAATAGCTTACGGCGATATTATTATTCTCAACAAAACAGATTTGGTTGAAGAAGCAGATTTAGATTTGTTGGAAGTTAAGATTCGCGATATCAAAGAAGGCGCTCGAATTTTGCGAACGGTAAAATCGCAAGTTCCCTTACCTTTAGTCCTCAGCGTCGGATTGTTTGAATCTGACAAATATTTTCAATCTGAGGAAACTGCTAGCAGTCACGACCATCACGATCACGGTCATCACGATCACGACCATCACGATCACGGTCATCACGATCACGATCATCACGATCATCACGATCATCACGACCATCACGATCATCACGATCATCACGATCATCACGATCATGCCCATCACGACCACTCCGGCCATTTAGACAATGACGGATTTACCTCAATTTCTTTCCAAAGCGACAAGCCGTTTTCTCTGAGGAAATTTCAATATTTCTTAGACCACCAAATGCCAACAAACGTGTTTCGCGCGAAAGGGATTATGTGGTTTGAAGAAAGTCCGAAACGGCATATTTTCCACTTGAGCGGCAAGCGATTTTCAATGGATGACGATCAGTGGAAAGGTGAGCCAAAAAACCAACTTGTTCTGATCGGTCAGGGTTTGGATACCGAGACTTTGCGATCGCAAATCGAAAACTGTCTCTGTATGCCTGCACCCAATCGCGGCAAAGGATTCGGGAAAAACTAACCTGGACGCAACTGTCACATTAAATCCAGGTACGTAGTTGCGCTTAAGCGCTCTTAAAATCCAGGTATGTAGTTGCGCTTAAGCGCTCTTAAAATCCAGGTACGTAGTTGCGCTTAAGCGCTCTTAAAATCCAGGTACGTAGTTGCGCTTAAGCGCTCTTAAAATCCAGGTACGTAGTTGCGCTTAAGCGCTCTTTTTGGGATATCGGAAAGAGCGCTGAAGCGCAACTACGTACCTAAGAATTTATCCCTATATATGTCCAGGACTGTTTGAGATTCCCATGCGAGTCATCATCCAGCGAGTCAAATCATCTCAAGTCCAAGTTAACGGTAAAATTATCGGCAAAATTGGCTGCGGACTCAACTTGCTTGTAGGTATTGCGGACACCGACACCGAAGCAGAACTCGACTGGATGGCTCGGAAATGCCTATAATTGCGTTTGTTTCCCGACTCGGCCAGCGACGGCGGGCGCTGGGACAAGTCCGTACAAGACATCGGCGGCGAGTTCCTGGTTTTGACATACTCCCCGGCGTAAACGCGCGGGGATTCTTTACGCTTCATCGAGATGTGCCTCCTTCGTGGTCTTACCTTCTCTCTGCGTACATTTAGAGTCGTGGCAATGCCCTATCCCGACTTTTTCTATATTTCTCGCAGCGTTTAAATCCCTGTCTTGCTGAGTACCACAATTAAGGCACACTAGCGAACGAACAGATAGGTCTATTTTACCCCACTTAAACCCGCAATCTGAGCACACTTGGCTAGTTGGTTAAGAGCGACTAATTACCCTGAATTCTCTGCCAAACTTTTCAGATTTAGCCTCACATAAAGCTCTAAACTCGTACCATCCTTGCTGACTAATTACTCTGGCAAGTTTCCGATTTTTGACCAGACCCGACACATTCAAATCTTCCAAAATAATAGTTTGATTCTCACTAACAACTTTGGTCGATAGTTTGTGCAGAAAGTCTTTACGGGTATCCCCCATTTGGTTGTGTAATTTAGCAATCTGAATGCGAGTTTTGTTTCGGCGCTTTGAGTCCTTGGGCTGCCTTGCCAACTTGCGTTGCAATCTGCGATTTTTTCGGTCTAACTGTTTGTAGCTTGGACTTTTAGCTGATGTTCCGTCGCTCATTGCTGCAAAGGTTTTAATACCCAAATCGATGCCGATGCTGTGTTTTTTAGCTTCGACTATATCGGGATTTATCTCTACAACAAAGCTCAGGAAGTAGCGGTTAGCACAATCATTGATGATTGTGACAGAGCTAGGAACTGACGGCAGTGCTCTCGACCAAATTGGCTTAACAATACCAATTTTAGCTAAATAAACCCCATCTTCTTTGATTGAGAAGCCTCCGCGAGTCAACCGGGCAGACTGGCTATTCGTGCGTTTTTTGAACTTTGGATAACCGACTTTGCGCCCTTTTCTTTTTCCCTTGCATGACTCAAAAAAATTCTTAAAGGCTGTCTCCAAATCTGCTACAGATTGCTGTAGTGCAATATTTGAGACTTCACTCAACCATGCTCTTTCCTCAGTTTGTTTGGCTTGAGTGATAACCTGATGAAGAAGGTTTGCCGATTTCGGTTTTTTTTCGGATTGTTTGCAAACGGCTAAAGCATCATTCCATACTACCCGCACACAACCAAACAACTGAGCTAAACTCTGTTGCTGTTGGTTGCTGGGATAGAAACGGAATTGATACCTTGCTTTCATTTTTACTGGCTATTTATTTACTCTATTATACTGCTATAGCCTTTATCAAAAAGATGAGGTATGACTGACAGCTTATATAACCGCTTAAACCAAGAGGGCCCAAGCCCAACAACATCCGCGAATCTTTCTGAGAACCGCTATATACTGCCAGTTGCTAACAATATCCAGAATTAAAGCCGTCCTAAAAAGACGGGGCTTGTATCCCAATTTTTTCGGTCAGTCAGTTTACTCTCTACGGCGACTGTCGCAAAGGTCGGCTTCTGGTCGTTCGATCGCTCTGCCGCCCCAGAAGCCGCCGAAAAACTTTATGAAAAATTTGTCGAAAAGTTGCGCCAGAGTGGCTTAAAAGTTGAAACAGGGCTGTTTGGAGCCATGATGCAAGTGTCGATCGAGAATGACGGCCCAGTCACTTTGGTATTAGAGTAGGTACGTTGTTGCGCTTGAGCGCTCAAGCGCAACAACGTACCTTTTTTTAATGTGCCAGTTGCGTCCAAGACTGACACTAATACTTCTTGTTCTCTTCTTTAGTATCTTCGCGGTTCGTTCAAAAAAAGCCGTTGCCCCTTTTAAAAGAAAATTTCTAAATTGACCGGGTTTCCCAACTGCTGTGGCGTAGGTTCTGAAGACATTGCAGTTCGCTACATTCTGCCGAGTCTCAATTCCGCAATCTCCGACGCCGAAAACCCCCTCAAAAGGCCAGTTGCTAAATTGTCCACTCAGCGGCCCCGGAACACCGTCCATCTTTGTCGCGATCGCCACACCCGCATAACAGCTCAGAAGGCTTGTACAGTAAGGCTTTGAAGGCAATAAAATCTATCGTCAACAGCCAGCGCTTAAAATCAGATTCGGCAGCCAAAAAATGTTGCATGAGAGAGTGGAACACTGGCATCACTGTGCCTATCTGTATTTCCCTATATTCAATACATAGAGAGTTGAATCAGCCGTGCCAAGCGAAACCGCCAGCAACTGCCGCCTCGCTCCCTGAAAAATGTCCTCGCACTGCGCTACCACCCGATAAACGCCATGACTGTCACAACTGCCACCAACCCCGTCAACTGCAACACTGTTTCTAACCTCAACTTCATTCCAGCCGCCTCCACCGAACAAACCGCCGAAATCAATACAGTTTCCAGCATCGATGTCTTGGCTTTGGCTGAATTCGCCCTCAAAGAGTTGGAAGCAGAAATGAAAACTGCCAGCCGCAGCGCTCAAGCAGTGGCGATGCGAATTGCTAAGGAAGTCGAACGGATTTGCCAAAAAAGCGATCGCATCCAAATTTCCGGCGAAGTTGAAGCTTGGCAAATCACCTTGGCCGAACACCGGTTGCAAAAAACTCTCGAATTCTACCGCCTCGGTTCCAAACAAGGCCGCGTCCAACTGCACTCTCACCTCGCATCGATGATTTACCGTCATGTTGCTTCCTTCCGATCGAACTTGAACTTCCAAGCTCGCTACAACATGATTGAAGACTTTTTGCAAGGCTTTTACATCGAAGCTTTGCGCGCTTTCCGCCGCGAACACCAACTGGATCTCAACTACACTCCCCGCACCCAGATTGAATTGGCTGAGTACATGGCTTTCACCGAACAATACGCCAAGCGCCAAATCGGTTTACCCGGCCGCAACCGCCAACGCCTGATCGTGCTGCGCGCTCAAGGATTTGCTAAGGGCCAACCTCCTGAAACTGCGATCGACATTGAAATGGCTGTAGAATCCGGCAAGGGAGAAGATGCAGAAATGTACAGCCGCTCTCCGGCGCTGCAACAAGTCCGCGAACAAATGGTTTCGGAAACTGTCGATCCGGCTGATGCTGTGTTGCGCGATCGAGTAGTCACCGAATTGATCGCCTATCTGGAAGCTCAAAATCAGCCCGAATGCGTGAACTACTTGACTTTAAAATTGCAAGATCTTTCGGCTTCAGAAATCGATCGAGTTCTCGGTTTGTCCTCCCGCCAGCGCGACTACCTGCAACAACGGTTTAAGTACCACGTCGAAAAATTTGCCCGCACTCAAAACTGGAAACTCGTCCACGAATGGCTGGGTGCTGATGTCGATCAAAAGCTGGGCATGACTTCAGACAAATGGAAAGATTTTCGCGCTCAACTGTCGCCCGAACAACAACAACTGTTAGCAATGAAGCGGAATCAAGAATGCGACAAGGCGATCGCCACTGCACTCAACTGCACCCCCAAACAAGTCCAAAAACGTTGGGCGCAACTGTTGGATCTGGCAAGCCAGACTCGCAACAGCAGCCAAGCATAACGGGTGATCCAACATGAACGCAAGTGTTTTATTGAGATTGGAAAATGCGATGGGTGCGGCACCGGAACCGGAATGCCCGCCCCGCAGTCCGCTCTCAAATCTACCAGTGCTGCTCGATTATTACCCAAATTATCGCCGCTTTCCGGCAAATTCAATTTATTAAAACAACATTACTTTTATTAATATTTCCCATTCCCAGGTTATGCCTGGGATTTTTTTTATTAGTAATCATTAATCATAATTTATTAAAAATACAGGTAAAATTGGTTCGTAGTGAGGACTTCAGTCCTCATAAAAATTAGAGGACTGAAGTCCTCACTACGAACTTATAAAGATGATTTTACCAGACGTGATGTCAGTCATAACTTATTAGAAAATACCAGCCCAAAGGAGAGTACATCCCTGGGTTGAAAAGTGCTGTATCCGCTGCCTCCCCCCAATAAAAGATCTATAATTTTTATGCAGGTCTAAAAATTTTTGCTTTGAGGTGCGTAGTCATGTTTCCAGTGTGGTTGCAGGCAGAATTTTGGGGTTTAGTGGGTGGTTCGGCGCTGCTACTGGGAGCGGCGGTGGGTTACTTTATCAGGATTCCCCAGCGCGCGATCGCCACAATTATGGCTTTTGGCGCCGGTGTGCTGATTTGGGCGCTATCTTTTGAGTTGATGGATGAAGCTTACAAGCGCGGCGGTTTTGACTCAACGGCGATCGGCTTTTTGGGCGGCGCTGCTGTTTATACAGCCGCCAATTGGTTTTTGAATCAGCAGGGAGCAAAACACCGCAAGCGATCGGGCTCTTTGCACCCTGCTAAAACAGAATCAAGCGATAGCGGATTGGCGATCGCCGCAGCAGGGGGTATTTTAGCCACGATCTCAGATACGATGATTCCCGAAGCATTCGAGGAAACTCACGATTTTGCTGGCTTAATTACTGTCTGCGGGTTTTTAGCTGCTTTTGTTCTTAGCAAGTTAGGGGAAACATAATTAGTCATTGGCGATCGATCATCAATCATCATTATTTATTAGTCAGTGACAACTGGAAATGAGAAATTGCTGAAAGTTATAATGTTTTTGATATGGGCACAGACGAACTTGATATGTTGCCAAAGTGTATCTAGGAACAAAAAAGCGTATAATCAACATCAAAGACCGGAGCCAGTCAACAGGTGCTGAAAAATATATGTGTCTAGAGCCAGGGTATATCCTTCACGAAAGGTACCAAATTATCAAGAAATTGGGACAGGGAGGGTTTGCGATTACCTACAAGGCTAACGATCTAGCCAAACCCGGAAATCCCGAGTGCGTTGTTAAGGAAATTCCTTTTCCTTCATCGAATGCTCCGCACGTCTTGGAGAAGGCAAGGACGCAATTTGAAAAGGAAGCTAGTGCTTTGCGCTGTCTCGGCAATCACCCGTGCATTCCCCAATTATTCGCTTACTTTGAAGAAAACGACCATTTTTACTTAATTCAAGAATACATTGAAGGACATCAGCTCAAGGAAGAACTCACTCCAGGTACACAGTGGGAAGAGGATCGGGCGATCGCCTTGTTGCTGGAAATTCTGGAAATTTTAAAGTTCGTCCATAAACAAAATATTATTCATCGCGATATTACACCTTCTAACTTAATTCGGCGCACAACAGATAACAAAATTGTTTTAATTGATTTTGGGGCTGTCAAAGAAATCAGCACTTTGACTGCTGACTCTACAGGTAGAATATTCACATCGCAGGCGATCGGCACCAGCGGTTATATGTCTCCGGAACAATCAAATGGGCGTACTGCCCATGCTGGTAATGATATTTACTCCGTAGGGATGATCGTGATTCAAGTTCTCACCGGGAAGCATCCCACAGAGCTCAAAAACTACGATGGTGCTGGTGAAATTATCTGGCATGACTCCACGTCCGATCGCACTCCGCTACCAGTGAGTGATAATCTAAAAAATATTCTCGATCGGATGGTTCGCTTCCACTATCGAATAAATCGATATCAATCTGTGACTGAGGTTTTGCGAGACTTGAACGCGATGCGATCGCCTCTATTACTCGAACCTGCGCCGAATTTGGGAGCGTCTGATTCTGATGAAGTTTCGCCAAACCAGGATTCGCCACCGAGCAAAGAACCCGAGTCAGGCCAAACTCCGCCGCAGGGGCGATCGCGCTTTCGCTGGCTGCTGTTGGGTGTTGCGGTAATTGCCGCAGGGGCGATCGTAATTTCAAACATCAAAAAATCCCCGATAATCCATAAAAATTCCCCGCAATCGACCCTACCTACAGCCTCACCTGCACCCTCCCCAGATGGTGTAAGTTCCGGCGAAAAACTCCTAGTAAAAACCGCCGCCATGTGGTCAAAACAAAGGGCAATAAATGAATTTGCGGAACCAAATTATCCTGAAGCTTTAAAATTGTTCAAACAGTCCTGGCAGGAAGACCGCAGAGATCCAGAAACTTTAATTTACACCAACAATGCTCTGCTAGAGGCGATAGGTGCAGAGTATTATACCATCGCAATTGTTGTTCCCATTCGCAGAAATCAGGACGGGACAGGAACTATAGTCAATGCAAGTTTAGCCGAAGAACTGCTGCGCGGTATTGGTCAAGCTCAAACCGAAGTTAATTTAGGTCTTCTGTCTGCAAATAACAGCGAACGAGATTTTCCCGGTCAAGGCTTTCTCGAAGCAAAATCGATTAAAGGAAAAGGTCTAAAAGTAATCATTGCTGATGATGCCAATATCAAATCCTACGCAGTTCAAAGGGCAAATTACCTAGTCACTCAACCAAATATTCTAGCAGTCATCGGACACTACACCAGTGACATGACGGTAGAAACAGTAGATATTTACAATCAAAATAAACTGGCCCTCATTTCTCCGGGAAGCACAACAGAAGAACTAACGCGCAAACCTCGGAAATTTTTCTTTCGGACAGCCCCAACAACTAGCAAAGAAGCTGAAGGCTTAGTAAATCAACTGATTAAAGTCGGTCAAAAAAGAGTTGCCGTTTTTTACAATCCCAATAGTCCGTTTAGCGCATCTTTGTGGGAAGAATTCAAAAAGCAATTTGAAGCCGAAGGAGGTTCGACTTTTAGATCCAGTAATTACGACTTATCTAAAAATGATTTTAACGCCGAAGCAGCTATCAAAGAAGTTGAGAAAGCCAAAATAACAGCCATAGCTCTCTTTCCCGACGGTCAAGTCACTAATTCTCTCGAACACGCGCTCGATATGATTAAAATCAACGATGGTCTCAATTGGATTGTTGGCCCTTGGACTCTATACGATCCGAGAACTTTAGAAGCAGTAAAACAGGTAAAGTCTGTTGAAAAACTCGCCGTATCCGTGTTTTGGCATCCGTTAATCAGTTTTGATAAAAAGTTTCCAGTTAATGCTGAAAAATTGTGGGGAGGCCCAGTCAATACTCGATCGGCTTTAACCTACGATGCCGCTAAAACGCTGATTAAATCCCTAGAATTACAGCCAGAACCCAGCCGTGAAGGAATGCAAAAAACCTTAGCATCTCCAGACTTTAAAGCTGACGGTGCCACGGGTATAATTGAGTTTGACTTGACAACTGGAAATCGGAAAAACCCTCCTAAAGCTTTAGCGCACGTTGTTCCGTGTGCTAGAGAACAATTTGGTGTTACGTTTGTGCCGATCGAATTTCCGACAGCCGCCGCCGCAGGTTTAAAGTGCGACTAACGCTTTGCCAGAAAGAATTGGTTGAAAGCCCGCCCGCCCGGGAGAAATTAAACTCAGACTATTCATTACTTCAATCCTCAGACTTAAGGGTAGAGGTTTCTCTCAAACTGTCAACTGTCAACTGTCAACTGTCAACTGTTGAAAGTACCTGTGGGTATCAGCCCCCAACATTTAAAGAAAAAATTAGATATAGTTAACAAAGCTAGTTTTTTTTATAATAATGCTTATGACGGTCAATCTCGCTCCCTCAACAAGTTCTAGCCTCAAACCAGAATCCCAGAATATCTCGGCACTCAAACAAGTCTTGCAGACGATTGATGCCGATAGCTGTCCGGGTTCCTATAACTTCCATATGCACACAGTCTACTCCGACGGGCGATTGAAGCCCGAGAAATTGATGGAACTTGCGATCGCAGGCGGCCTCAAAGGCTTCGCTATCACCGATCACCACAGCACCAAAGGCTACGTTCAAGCTCAAATTTGGCTGGATAACTGGAAATTAAAGCATCCCG
Organism: Microcoleus sp. PH2017_34_RAT_O_A; assembly: GCF_020737885.1. Lineage (NCBI taxonomy): Bacteria > Bacillati > Cyanobacteriota > Cyanophyceae > Oscillatoriales > Microcoleaceae > Microcoleus > Microcoleus sp. PH2017_34_RAT_O_A. The sequence goes on from NZ_JAEQDD010000001.1 coordinate 301,741, forward strand.
ACAGGACTACCGCAGCGCCGACTCTTTGGACTGGCGCTGAAATTAACGCTGAATTGCTCAAAAACGACGTACACATTCTCGCTTACGCCTTCGATCCTGAACATCCCAGTCTCACACCTTACTTGCGAGGTAAAGGCACTGAAGGCCACGCTTCTTATTCCGCAGCCAGGGTAATTGAAGCGATTCAGGAAGCAGGAGGTTTAGCAGTTCTAGCACATCCTTGCCGGTATCGATCGATCGCAGATCAACTAATCCCAGAAGCAGCCCGTCTTGGCATTGACGGCGTAGAAATTTACTATGCTTACGGTAATCCTAATCCTTGGAAACCGAGTCCCAAACAAACTGCTTTAGTCAAAGATTTAGCTGAAACCTATGGTTTGCTGGGAACTTGTGGAACTGATTCTCACGGCCTGAGTCTTCTTGTCCGAATCTAGATACTTTGGGAATTGGGAATTGGTAATTGGGAATTGGGAATTGGGAAACAGTGCGTGACAGTCCAAAGTCACAAGCCACAAGTCAAAGTTTTCTCACTCTCACAAATCCTACAACCCAGATTCCGAACTCGAATTGTCATCTGGGTGCTGAATCTGAGTTAAAATACAACTATCCAGATATTAAACACAGAGAGTTAGTAAAGCCGTGCCTGCTAAAGATATCTTTCACGAAGTCGTTAAAACCGCTCTCCAGAAAGATGGATGGCAGATCACTCACGATCCATACATTTTACAAGCAGGAACTCTAGAACTTTACATCGACTTGGGTGCCGAAAAGGTGGTTGCGGCCCAAAAAGACGGACAGAAAATTGCCGTTGAAATCAAAAGCTTTATTGGCCCATCTAAAATTTCCCAATTTTACACAGCTTTAGGACAATTTATTAGTTATAGAGCAGCTTTAGAAAAACAGGAAGTTGACCGAATTTTATACCTAGCAGTACCTAGCAATGTCTACGATAGTTTTTTCACAACAGGGTTTATTCGGTCTGTGGTTCAACAAAATCAAATCCATTTGATTGTTTATAATACAGAACAGGAGGCGATTGCACAATGGGAAATGTAGACCTTTATCGGCAACACATCCAAAATCTGCTCTCCCAACACGCCAGTCTGGTTTGGGATGAGCGCATTCAGGCTCAAACTATCTTTGATACCACTCGCGATCATTATCAATTAATCTATGTGGGCTGGCGCAATCAGCAGCGAATTTATGGCCCTGTTTTGCACTTGGATATTATAGATAATAAAATCTGGATTCAGCAGGATGGTACTGAGGTGGGTATTGCTAACGAACTTGTTGAATTAGGAGTTCCCAAACAAGATATTATACTGGCTTTTGACCCGCCTAACTGGCGACATTTAACTGAATTTGCAGTAGGATAAATTGGGAATTGGGCATTGGGCATGGGGCATTGGGCATGGGGCATTGGGCATTGGGAATTAGTAGACTTCTTGCAAAAGTCCTTTTAATCAAATTTTCGGACGGGTTCTCCGGCCCATCCCACAAGAGAAAAAACTTTTTGTGGGACGGGCATCTTGCCCGTCCCAGCTATTTTTTCAAGAGGTCTAGTCATTCGTTATTACCAAACAACAAATGACTAATGAATAATGACAACTGTCAACTGTCAACTGTCAACTGTCAACTGTCAACTGACTAACGTTCCGGGAACAACTGACAAGCCCTGATAGTTGGCTGATTTGCCCAATCCAAGCGAGAAGTGCCAAATCGATCCATCCAACCTTCTAAATAAGCCCGATTAGCCTTTTTTTCCTCAGGATCGGAGGTGTTCATCGGATGAGGTGCTAAACCGAAAATAGTCGCTGTTGTCACGCAAAACATCGACTTCTGAAAACTTTGGCAAATTTGTACGCGCAAATCGTCTTCACCGCGACAGCTAGTTCGATAAATTTCGTGCAAATAATCGGGCAGATAATGCCGCATATCTTGCATCAATTGAGTTGGTGGAATTCCTGCACCTCCGATGGGTAAAGGATCTGCAAACAAAGCCCCGTAGCTAAATTCTTTTTGTTCTTCTGGGATTTGATGTGCTTGGGCGTTGTAGGAAACTGTGCCAAAAAAAGCTGTTCCTCTAAAGAAAACTGCTTCTACATAAGGTACTGCTACATCTGCTAAAAATGTCAAGTTGGCCGATGCGGGCAGGATATCGTAGACTTCGCCGCGAATCTTGACGCTGTAGGTGATTGGTAGGGCTGCGGCGCTTACTAAACCGGCTAAGACGAAATCTACTATCTCTGCGATCGACTTAATTGTACCGGCTTCGTAGCGATCGGACAAATCGATAAATAAATCGCTCATTACCCGCCAAAACTGCCCCAAACCCGTGTAATAAGCCAACATCCGCACTTGTTCGGGTAAAAACTCTGGGAATGCTTTGTGGAGTCCCTGCATCAAAAAGTTGCCTTTTAACTTAGCTGCGATCGCCTTTTCGGCCAAATTGCTAAATTCTGGAGTATCCAAATAACTGTCCAAACCGCCGCCGCCGTGCCACATCATGGTTCTCATGCAATATTCGGCATACTCAAAATTTATGCGATCGTGCCACAAATAGCGCAGTAATTTCGGCGCTGTCACTTCTCCGTTGAAATATTTAAAAAACTGGAAAAGCACTAAAAATTGTTCTTCTGCGATGTAGTTAAGATTGCGAGAATACGCATCAAGAACTATGGCGTAACTTTTGAGAACTCCAACCACTTCTACTACATTTTCGGTAGATTCTGGAAGTAAAGCTTTGCCTGATTCCAAGATGTCAATGTAGGCGGATAGGGGATGGGAAGATGGTTTTAATACGGTACTTGTCATTTGATTTCCTCAACCTTAATTGAATAACTATGTTTTAGCTTTGGTTCGTAGTTGCGCTTGAGGGTTCATGAGAGCGAGTCAACGCACAACTACATTGAATAACTATGTTTTAGGTTTGTAGTTGCTCTCTTCGCCGGCCGGCGCTCAAGCGCAACTACATACCTATGAAAGATTTCACTCCAAGTTTTGAGCAACTTGTTTAACTTGTGCGGGTACAGTCGATACTAAGCCGATCGCAGTTTTCTCACTCAAAGCCACTAAAACTCCCGGCTGCAATCCCATGATGGTGATGATTACGGCTAAAACTAGCGAAGGAATGCGATCGCCCCAGCGGACTTGCGGCAAATTCACCACCAAATCGGAAAGGCGCCCGAAAAAGGCGCGGTTGACCATAATTAAAAAGTAAACTGAAGTCAAACCAGTCCCGATCATGCAGAGCAAAGTTTGGATCGGAAACACTGGTAAACTGCCCCTAAATATCAAAAATTCAGCAATAAATCCCGACAACCCGGGAATGCCGGCACTCGCCATTACACCGACAATCATTAAACTGCCAATTACCGGCAAACCGCGATCGGGATTGAACAAACCTTTGAGCACATCTATGTTGCGACTGCCGGATTTTTTGTAAACAATCCCGACACTCAAAAATAGCAACCCGGAGATTAAACCGTGGCTAACCATTTGCAACACAGTTCCTATCATACTAATCTCAGTAGCTGCGGCGCTAGCTAACAAAATGTAGCCCATGTGCGCGATCGAACTGTAAGCTACAATTTTTTTCATGTCTTTTTGGGCGATCGCGCAACTAGCCCCGTAAAGCACACTCACCACCGCCCAACTCGCCAACCAAGGCGCAGCCACCGCCCACGCATCCGGGAACAAACCCAAACCAAAGCGCAGCATCCCGTAGGTTCCCAGCTTCAACAGCACCCCCGCCAGCAGCACCGAAACCGGAGTCGAAGCTTCTACGTGAGCATCTGGCAGCCAAGTATGAAAAGGCACTAATGGAATCTTAATCCCAAAAGCGAGCAATATCCCTGCCAGCAACACAATTTGTCTGACCAAAGGCAACGGCGAGCCTCCTTCCAAATGCGATGCACCGGCTGCACCAACCATATCAAAACTAGAAGCACCGCTGAGCCAAGCTACACCCAAGAAAGCAGCCAGCAATACTATTCCCGAAAATGCCGTATAGATTAAAAACTTAGTAGCGGCATAGCCTCGGCGCTCGCCTCCCCAAATTGCAATTAACAGGTAAAGCGGAATTAGTTCTACCTCGAAAAACAGGAAAAATAGCAACAAGTTTTGAGATAAAAAAGCTCCGGTGACGCCGCCACTAATTAACAGCATCAAAGAATAATAAAGTCGAGGTCTGCGGATCGCCTCATCCGTAGCGTAAATCGCTACACCTGTCAGTAGGGTATTTAAAATTACTAAGGGCAGAGACAAACCATCAACGCCGAGATTGTAATTAAATCCCAAATCATCGATCCAAGGAATAAATTCCGAAAACTGTAATTGACTGCTGTTGGCATCAAACTGAGCTGCCACAAACACCGATAGAATAAAAGTTACACCCGCAATGGCGATCGCGGCATTCCGAACTATTTTAGAGGCGATCGCACCGGGCCAAAACCCAATCAGGGCGGCCGCCAACATTGGTATCCAGATTAAAGCACTGAGCATCAATTAAAACTTTCCTTTATTACACAATATTTAGAACTATATTTAAGATTAACCCAAAGCCACTGCATAAAATAGCGATCGGTTAATTTTCTTATTACAATAGATGCAAATTTCTCGAAAATCCTCCTATGACTTCTAGTCTTACAGATCGAGAAGATTTGCAAGTTAAATGGGAGCATCTCATTTTTGCAAAAAATATCTTTTCTGGGAGTGCTGTCCCCCCCGAGCAAGGTGTACAATACTCGCTCGGGGGCGACAGCACTACGACATAATTTCACTGCCCGAACTTTTACCCGGTTGGGAAGTTCCGGTTATAGAATTGTGGCCGATCGACTTTGAATAAAACTAGGGACAAAGCAGACAAACCAAAAACAATTTATCTGCGTTTATCCCCGTTCATCCACCAAAATCTGCGGTTTAGAATTGCCAAATAATCAGCGCCAGTAACGCCGCAACTCCCCCCGCAATAGTCAACACATAAAACTGCGATTGACCGGTGCCGCTGTATTTCAAACCTTCACCGCTGAAAATTGTGGCAAAACCGAACAAATTCACCGCCCCATCTACTACATACTTGTCAGTCCAAGCGCTGACTTTCGCAATAGAAGCTACGGCCCAAACCACAGTCAAGCGGTAAACTCGATCGATATAAAAGTCGTAAGCAAACAAATCCTGCACCGCTGGAATCGGCAGTCGTACCGGTCGAGGTAAAACGTTGTACCAATAAATCGCCACGCCAGCCCCAACCCCAATCAAGCCAGATAACACCAACAGTGGAGTATCCAGAGTCTTCAACAGCAAATTTAAACTATCAAAATCCCCAGTTTCCGCCCAAGGCCCAGTCCAACTAATTAAAAGTTGCCACTGCTGCAACATCCAAGGCACTAACAGCCCAATCACCGTCAAAATTACCATCGGCAAAGCCATCGGCCAACCGACTTCGGGTGCTCTGCGAGTTTTGGGTTGCGGTTTTCCGACAAATACTAAGGCGAATACGCGAGTTAAATTGAGCGCAGTTAAACCGTTAACTAACAGCAGCACAACTACCAACCACAATGGCACTGTCCAAAAACCGTTCAGCCACCGTCGCATTACCCAAAAGTTGCCCATCGGCAATAGGGCTACCATCCCCGCAGCGCCAACTAAATAAGCCATTGTCGTGGCGGGCATCTTTGACCACAACCCACCCATTTCTGTTAAATCTTGAGTGTTGGTTGTGACAATTACTGACCCTATGCTCATGAATAATAGTGCTTTGGCGATCGAGTGCGCGAACAGCAGCAGCAATGCAATGTCAACGTGATTCTGCCCGACCGCGATAAACACTAAACCCATAGAAGCGCTGGTAGAATGCGATAGTGTTCTTTTGATATCGATTTGGGCGATCGCCACTAAGGAAGCCCCAACAGCCGTCACCGCACCCAAAACCACCAGCACCAAACCAGTTATCGGGGACAGCGCTAAAACAGGCTGAAGTTTAATCAAAACATAAGCCCCACCACCCACAACTACCGTATTCCGCATAATCGAAGCCGGGTTCGGCCCTTCCATCGCCTCGTCGAGCCACAGGTGAAACGGAAATTGAGCGCACTTGGCTGTAGGTGCGGCAATTAAAGCCAAGCCTAAAAGAGTCGCAACTAAAGGAGATAAAGTTGCAGTTTCCGCCCATTCTTCTAAATCAGAAAAATTCAAACTTCCGGCTAAAGTTGAAAGCGTCACTACTCCCATCAGCAGCGGTACATCTCCTACACGCTTGGTTAAAAACGCATCTCTAGCCGCCGTCACTACCAGCGGTTGAGCGTACCAAAACCCGACTAGCAAATAAGTTGAGAGTGTCAGCACTTCCAGCAAACCGTAGGTTAGCAGCAGCGAATCGCTAATCGCAATCCCGCTAATTGCCGCTTCAAAAAAACCTAGCAGCCCAAAAAATCGAGCTAGCGCCCAGTCTTTTTCCATGTAGCCGAGAGCGTAAATTTGTGCTAGCAAACTCAAAACTGTCACTAGCTCCATTGCTCCGACGCTGGTCGTGGAGATTTCTATGGCAAAAGACAAATCTAAATCTGCTGCTTGCACCCAGTGGAGGAGCAAATGTTGGGGCGCTCGATCCCAAGTTGCTGTAAAAATCACTGACCCGTGGATGAAAGCCAACACACTCATCAGTAAATTGAAGTAAGCCGCAGGTCTTGGCCCTGTTGTGCGAACGGTTCCCGTAGACCACGGCAAAGTTAGAATCGCGCCTATTAAGCCATATAAAGGTATCCACCAACAGGTTTGGAGGAGAAATTCTGTCATTTAATTTATTCCTTAAACTTCAAATTACCGGCTACCTTTATACAAAGGCAGTTCCGGGCGATCGCGCCACAACGTAAAACTTTGACTAAACCCGATCGTATAGCTTTAGCAAAATAATTTGCACCCAAAATTAACTATACATTAAAACATCAAAACTGAGAATTATGTCAAGACAAAATTATAGTTTTCTCAGCATCGGCACTCACAGAAAAAAAATGCCCGCAGATGAGTCAAGACAGCTTTTTTTGCCAGTTTATCCGCGATCCCCCTTTGGAAATCCCCAAATTTCCTAAAACCGATCGCCCCAGCTTTTACCCACCGAACTCTAGTTTACAGGTATTTATGCTCACTTGACTGCCTGCTCGCCGCCCGCATCTACTCCTCTATATATTAAGATTATTAAATAAATATTAAAATATTTGAAGTAACATAAAAAAATTTAATTTTTGTTATTAAACATTATGATGTTAGTTTATATTGTCAAGGTGGACAGCTTCCCCTATTCTATAAGGATAGGAAGCTTTACACTGCATTCCTAAATAATGTGGGCCTCCCCGTCCAAATTTTTAGATTTCTCAAAGATTTGTTACGGTAATTCCGCTAATCCTCAACTTGGAGATTCAAAAATGTCAATTGCCGTGGGAATGATTGAGACAAAAGGTTTTCCCGCTGTTGTGGAAGCTGCCGACGCTATGGTTAAAGCTGCTCGCGTTACCCTCGTGGGCTATGAAAAAATCGGCAGCGCTCGCGTCACCGTAATTGTGCGCGGCAACGTGTCGGAAGTCCAAGCCTCAGTTGCAGCAGGAGTGGAATCCGTCAAGCGGGTGAACGGCGGAGAAGTCGTCTCTACCCACATCATCGCTCGCCCCCACGAAAACCTAGAATACGTTCTACCAATTCGTTATACAGAAGCAGTAGAGCAGTTCCGAGGCTACTAAGTTCTTAGCGCGCTAAAAATTCGTTTGACGAAACGTTTGACGAAAAGCAGCGCGATCGTCAAAAATTTACAGTTTAGTTCCCAAAATATTCAATCAGGAGTAAAACCAATGGCAATTGCAGTTGGCATGATCGAAACCTTAGGCTTCCCCGCAGTTGTAGAAGCCGCTGACGCGATGGTCAAAGCAGCCCGCGTCACCTTGGTAGGATACGAAAAAATCGGTAGCGCTCGCGTTACTGTCATTGTAAGAGGAGATGTCTCGGAAGTGCAAGCTTCCGTAGCCGCCGGAGTAGAGTCAGTGAAGCGCGTTAACGGCGGACAAGTGATGTCCACCCACATTATCGCCCGCCCTCACGAAAACTTGGAATACGTGCTACCCATTCGCTACACCGAAGCTGTAGAACAGTTCCGCGAAGGCGTGAGCGGCATTCGTCCTCTCAACAGATCTTAATACAAGCCCGAGGCTGTTAGGGGCGTTTGGTAATTAAAAATTAAAAATTAAAAATTAAAAATCGCGATGTTTTTGATTTAATATTTTTAATTTTTAATTGAGGTAGTCATGGGATATTGGTTATTAGTCAGTCGATTTTAGATTTTAGATTTTAGATTTTAGATTTTAAAATTGACTCCACAGATTAATCTGGGAGATTTAAGTTTAAATCTAAGATTTTGGAATCGACAGTCAAAATCGTCTAGAGCTTGTATCCGTTTGTTTTACGGGTCATGAGTTATGAGTTATGAGTCATTAGTCATTAGTTAGTAGAAGAAACTACTATTTTATGCAGAAATTAGACTAAAAAAAACTCATAAAAAAAAGACAAGTGACGGTGTAAAAATGACAATTACCAATTACCTATTACCTATTACCTAAAATGCAAATGGCCAAAGTTCTCGGCACAGTTGTCAGTACCCAAAAAGAGCCGACGCTGAGAGGATCGAAATTTCTACTGCTGCAATTCATCGATGAAGAAGGTTCGCCAGTTCCCGGCTATGAAGTAGCCGCTGACTGTGTGGGCGCTGGTATAGATGAATGGGTTTTAGTCACCCGCGGCAGCGGGGCCCGGATCGCGCCAGGGAGCGAAAACCGTCCGATCGATGCTCTGGTAGTAGGCATTATAGATACTGTCAATGTAGAAAATCGCCTCATTTACAGTAAAAAAGACGACCCGTACCGCTAGTTGACAGTTGACAGTTGACAGTTGACAGTTGACAGTTGGCAGTTGGCAGTTGGCAGTTGGCAGTTGGCAGTTGACAGTTGACAGTTGACAGTTGGCAGTTGACAGTTGACAGTTGGCAGTTGACAGTTGACAGTTGACAGTTGACAGTGAACAACTAACAACTAACAACTAAAAAAAATTTTCAGTTTTAGGAGAACTTAATTTATGGCAGTCCGCAACGTTGCGGCTCCCCCGACGCCTTGGTCGAAAAACTTGGCTGAGCCCAAAATTCATGACACCGCCTACGTACATTCCTTTTCTAACATTATTGGGGATGTGCATATCGGTTCTAATGTGATGATTGCCCCCGGGACATCTATCCGCGCCGATGAAGGCACTCCTTTTTATATCGGAGGAGGAAGCAACATTCAAGACGGAGTAGTGATTCACGGTTTAGAACAAGGCCGAGTCACAGGAGACGACGACAAATCCTATTCTGTGTGGGTGGGGAAAAATACTTCCCTCACCCACATGAGTTTAATTCACGGCCCGGCATACGTGGGCGACGAGTGCTTTATCGGCTTTCGCTCTACGGTGTTCAATGCCAGAGTGGGCAACGGCTGCATTGTCATGATGCACGTATTAATTCAAGATGTGGAGATTCCTCCCGGTAAGTACATACCTTCGGGAGCCATCATCACTAATCAGCAGCAAGCCGATCGCCTGCCTGACGTTCAAGATTCAGATGTTAAATTTGCGACCCACGTCATCGGCATCAATGACGCTCTGAGAACGGGTTATCGCTGCGCTGACAACATCGCTTGTCTAGCACCAATTCGCAACGAGCAAGCTAAAAACTCAAATATCACTCAAATGAATTATTCTACCTATGCCGGCACCCAATTGAGTTCCTCTCTAGCCGATAGCATCCGCAATTTGCTAGCCCAAGGATACAGCGTGGGAGCGGAATATGCCGACGCCCGTCGGTTCCGTACCGGTTCTTGGCGCACTTGCGGCCCAATTTCCTCAACTCGCGACTCTGAAGTAATCGCAGCTTTGTCGGCTTGTATGGCCGATCACCAAGGAGAATACGTCCGCTTGATCGGGATTGACACCAAAGCCAAGCGTCGCGTACTCGAAGAAATCGTCCAAAGACCGGGAGAAAACGGCTCTAACGGTAACGGCGCCACAACTCACAAATCTAACGGTAAAGTTGCACAAACTGCCTATCAAAATGGCGGTTCCGCATCCAGCAAATTGAGCGCGGAAACAGTGGCTCAAGTTCGCGGCTTGCTAGCTCAAGGCTTCAAGGTTGGCACAGAACACGCCGACGCGCGCCGCTTCCGCACCAGTTCTTGGCAAAGCGGGGCTTCGCTGCAAGTCAGAAACGAATCTGAGGCGATCGCCGCTTTAGAATCTGTGATGAACCAATATCCGGGCGAATACGTGCGCTTGATCGGGATTGACCCGAAAGCTAAGCGCCGCGTAGTTGAAGAACTGATTCAGCGTCCCGATGGCCCTGTGGCTCAATCGGCTAAACCGGGTGCAACATCAGCATTCAAAGCCACGACGACTGGTTCGGCTGGAAGTGGAAAGTTGACCGGCAAGACGATCGACCAAATCCGCAACCTGCTTTCCCAAGGCTACAAAATTGGCACGGAACACGCCGACGCGCGCCGTTTCCGCACAGGTTCTTGGAGCAGTTGCGCGCCGATCGCCACCAACCGCGAATCCGAAGTAATTTCGGCTCTCGAAAGCTGTATGACAGAACACAGTGGCGATTACGTCCGCTTGCTCGGTATCGACTCCAAGGCCAAGCGCCGGGTACTCGAAGAAATTATCCAACGACCATAATTTGTCAGGTAATTAGCTGCTTTCTCCCGTTAAGTGCTCGCGTTGGGCTAGCGGGAGAATCCGTTGACAGTTGACAGTTGACAGTTGACAGTTGACAGTTGACAGTTGACAGTTGACAGTTGACAGTTGACAGTTGACAGTTGACAGTTGACAGTTGACAGGTTGACAAAAGAAGAAATGGGATTGGAGTAATGAATCGTCTGATTTTAATTTCTCCTTAAAAGGCTTCCGGCTTTCAACCAATTATTTCGGGTAATTTGTAAGTCCAAATCGAGCTTTTCATTATTAGTAAATAATCGTTTATTAGATTGATAGAGTTAAAGAAATCATTCTAAAAAGCGATAAATTAAAGTCGTTTTATCTAAAATCATAGCTCATTTCAAGGTGAAGTTGAATGTATTTATCGCCACTGCAATTAAGTAGCAACTCTCAGATTTTCCTGAGTGGCGATGTAGTTGTGAATGAAGGTGTGGCGATCGCCCCAGGAGTCATCCTCCAAGCAGATCCGGGTAGCCGGATCTCGATCGCCGCCGGTGCCTGTATCGGTATGGGAGTGATTCTTCACGCCCGCGAAGGTACTCTCGAAATCGAGGCGGGCGCAATGCTGGGTGCAGGAGTGTTGGTGGTAGGTGCGGGGAAGATTGGCGCAAATGCCTGTATTGGCGCGGGAACAACGCTGATTAATCCTGCGATCGACCAAATGCAAATTTTGCCCGCAGGTTCTCTGATCGGAGATACCAGCCGCCGAGTCGCAGCAGAACCAACCGCAGAAACCGCAGAAACCGCAGAAGCCCAAACCGCTGCACCGGAAACCCCCACAGGCACTACGCCACCAGTTGAACCAACCGTCGATCGCCCGATCGACGACCCGCCCGAACCCGCCCAAACACAGCCTCAAACACCGCCAGAGACAGCCCCAGATCCATCACCAGAAACCGCCGCCAATCCGCCTCCCCAACCAGGAGAAGTCCCAACTATTCTGTACGGTCAAGCTCACATCAATCAGTTGCTGGGGACGCTGTTTCCGCACCGACAAGCTTTTAATCGATCGCAGGACAACGGTCAAACTCTCTCGGGCGGTACCGGATAGAGGTCATTGGATTTGAGATTTTCCATTTTTCGATTTGAGATTTATTCCACAGATGAATCTGAGACGTTAAAATATTGTCTAAATTTTCGATCTCGACCCTCATGAGTGTCTGGTGCTGGTATCCATTTTGGGGCATGGTAATTTCTACAAAAGGCAGTTATGCTTAAGGAAGAATCAAAAAAATATAAATAGGTAATCTCATATTATTTGTAGCTCAGCAATTTTTAAGGTCTTGCAGCATAAATATGTATCTTGCAGCTCGTGCAGTTTGTCTTCTCATCTGAGACACTAAAACTATCAACAAATTTTTATTTTTGGAAGTTTCTAAGGGTAATCGAAGATGGACGGACAAATAGATCGTAACAGCAGTGACTCCGGGCGATCGCAGCGCCAGGAATATTTCAAAGACACCGCTTTGGGCTTGGTATCTACCAAGAGTTTTCCGGCAATTGTCGGGACTGCTGACATGATGCTGAAGTCCGCAGGGGTCATTTTAGTAGGATACGAGAAAATAGGTTCCGGTCACTGTACGGCGATCGTCCGCGGGCGCATTTCCGACGTGCGTTTGGCTGTGGAAGCAGGAGCTCAGACAGCCGAACAATTCGGACAGTTTGTTTCTAAGCTGGTGATTGCTAGGCCTTTGGCTAATTTGGAAGTGGTTTTGCCGATCGGCTTTCGCCTAACTCAACTGTCGGAAAGCGGTAGTTATTCTCGACTGAGCAATCAGGCGATCGGTTTGCTCGAAACGCGGGGATTTCCCGCAATGGTCGGCGCTTGCGATGCTATGCTCAAATCCGCCGACGTACACTTAGCCGCCTACGAGAAAATTGGCGCCGGTTTGTGCACGGCAATTATTCGCGGTGCAGTCGCAGATGTCGCAGTCGCCGTAGAAGCCGGGATGTACGAAGCTGAGCGCATTGGCGAGTTGAACGCCGTGATGGTAATTCCCAGGCCTTTGGAAGATTTGGAACAAACTTTGCCGCTGGCGAGTTGCTGGATAGAACAGCGCACACCTGTGAGGGTGCCTATCTCTGTTCAGGAAAAGGAAAAAGAATTGGTCGAACTTCCCGATTTGGAGAAATTGAGAGTTTATGTGGAAGAGGAAATCAATCGCTAATTGGTAATGGGTAATCGGGAATTGGTAATTACCCAACAAAAGTTTGTAGAGACTAGGTGCGGAAAATACTGAGACCAATTTGAGAATCGAGATATAAATCTTACCAGAACAGAGTACGTGTAGTGATTTGTAGCCTCGCAGCCTCGTAAGCTGAATTTGGTGATTAGCCGATCGCCTCGGCATCTAGAGACAGATAACGCCAACGAAAACTCGATTTTTGCTCAAAAGTCGATCGGGTAAAAAATCGAACTCACGAAGTAAATGCAGCCGAGCTACAGGCTCTTTTAACAGGATTTAACTGCTGTTAAGATAAACCTAAAATCCTGTTTCGGGTAGATTTCCTGGAATCAGTTAAGAGTTAATCGGGGTGCTGTGTGGATGCTCTTTCAACAGATTAACCTCTGTCGAACTCAACACTGAGTGCAAAGGAATCAATCCAGAATCCAGCAAGGAATGAAAGTTGACCTATGAACATCAAAGAATCGAACCTCAACCATTTTTATAAGCGCGGGTTGCACAGCGCCAAGCAAGGCAACTACGAAGCGGCACTTGAGGACTTCGATCAGATACTGCAAGTCAATCCCGCCGATGCCAAAGCTTACAACAATCGCGGCTTGGTTTACTATTATATGAAAGACTACCAAAAGGCGATCGCAGACCTCAGCCAAGCACTAGATATCAATCCTAATTTGTTCGAGGCATACTTGAATCGAGGCAATGCTTGGCGCCATCTCGGAGAAAACGAAAAAGCCATTGACGATCTCAACTGTGCTTTAGTAAATAAGCCTGACAGCCACGCTATCTACAACAACAGGGGACTCGTACTTGCTAATTTAGGACATTACGAAGAAGCAATAGAAGACTACGATCGAGCTCTCTCGATCAATTCGCAAAATTATAAAACCTATTACAACCGAGGCCGCGCTTACTACCTTTTGGGAGAAAAACAAGCAGCAACGGAGAACTTTAACGAAACGCTACGGTTGAATCCAAGATATATCAAAGCTTACATAAATCGCGGACTCTGTTATCACCAATTAGGAGACAACACCCAGGCGATCGCCGATTATAACACAGCACTCGGCATCGACCACAACAATGTTTATGCCTATTATAACAGAGGATGCGTTCGCTATAAATTAAAACAAATGGAGCTGGCGATTGAAGACTTTAACAAAGCAGTGGAACTCGAACCCAACTACGTTAAAGCTTATCTCAACCGGGGTTTAGCGCTGTACAAATTGGGAGATATTGCAACAGCAAATAGGGATTTTTACCACGTAATGTGTATTAATGCTGAAGCTTATTTGTACTATCAAGCCCAGCGCTGCACGCCTGATATTAATTCCTATTTCAAAGAAGCCCCACAGATGGAACTTAATAATGCTGTAGAATACTACAACACCACATTAAATACGATCTCAAGTTCTTTAAGTTCGGCAGCATTAAATGCGATTTGGAATCAAGAAGATTTGGAGAACAGAGACTCGATTATCTGTGAAGGTGAATTTCTTAATGAGTAAATTAGTCAGTTGACAGTTGACAGTTGACAGTTGACAGTTGACAGTTGACAGTAGTCATAGTGCTGTCCCCGCGATCGAATAGCAGTCATTAGTCATTAGTCATTAGTCATAGTGCTGTCCCCGCGATCGAATAGCAGTCATTAGTCATTAGTTATTAAATAGGTTGTCGAAAAAATAAAAAATTCTCAGAAACCTGGTTTCTTCATAGATTTCTCATTACTAAACACAAAATTTTGTAGAAACCGGGTTTCTCGCCTTTTGCTACAGCCCCGAGAGGTTTTTAACGCGGATTGGCTATTTGTTAAAAATTAAAGTCCTGACTGCAAAAAACAGTCAGGACTTTAATTTTTTATCTCTGAGTTTTAAGAACTTGCATTCCTGACTGCAAAGCCTTAAATACTAGCCATCACTTCGCGCGCGGCTGCTAAAGTTCGATCGACATCTTCGTCAGTATGGGCCAAAGAAGTAAATCCAGCTTCAAACTGCGAAGGAGCGAGATAAATTCCGTGCTCCAACATTCCCCGGTGAAAGCGGCCGAACTTTGCTACATCAGACTTTTTCGCATCATCGTAATTGTGAACCGGGCCCGCCGCAAAAAACAAGCCAAACATCCCGCTAATTTGTCCGCCGCAAACAGCGTGTCCCGCTTCCTTACCAATTTTCAGCAATCCCTCGGACAGTTTTTTCGTAATCCTGTCCAACTGTTCGTAAGTGCCGGGTTTTTGCAGCAATTCCAAAGTTTTAATCCCAGCAGTCATCGCCAAAGGATTTCCCGAAAGCGTACCAGCTTGATACATCGGGCCTGCGGGAGCCACCATCCCCATAATATCGCGCCTTCCGCCGTAAGCTCCCACGGGCAAACCGCCGCCGATAACCTTACCCAAGGTTGTCAAATCTGGGGTGACACCGAATTTTTCCTGAGCTCCGCCGTAGGCGATGCGGAAACCAGTCATTACTTCGTCAAACACCAACAAAGCACCGTTATCTTTGGTAATTTCCCGCAAACCTTCGAGAAAACCTGCATCCGGTACAATAAAACCGGCATTTCCTACAACAGGTTCTAGCATCACGCCTGCGATTTCGCCAGGATGTTCGGCAAATAAAGCTTTGACTGCTTCCAAATCATTGTACGGAGCGTTGAGAGTGTGCGCGGTGACAGATTTCGGCACGCCGGGAGAGTCTGGAAGGCCGAGAGTTGCCACGCCGGAACCTGCTTTTACCAGGAACATATCGGCGTGTCCGTGATAGCAGCCTTCAAATTTAATCAGTTTGTCGCGCCCGGTGAAGGCTCGCATCAACCGCAAAACGGCCATACAAGCTTCGGTACCGGAATTGACAAATCGTACCATTTCAATGCTGGGAACGGCATCGATGACCATTTCGGCGAGGACGTTTTCCAACAGCGAGGGTGCGCCGAAACTCGTACCTTTTTCTAAGGATTCGTGGAGGGCTTTGATGACTTCGGGGTGGGCGTGGCCGCAGATGGCGGGGCCCCAAGTACCTACGTAGTCAATGTATTGGTTGCTGTCAACATCCCAAATGTAGGCTCCGTTTACCCTGTCAAAGACGATGGGCTGTCCGCCTACGGATTTGAAGGCGCGGACGGGGGAACTAACGCCACCGGGCATCAATTTCTGGGCGGCGGCGAATATTTCTTCTGATTTGGTGGTTTTCAAGGTTGTAGAAACCAATGTTTTCTCCTTAGTGAAGGTCTGTTGTTGGTAGGATACTTAATATAGCGACTTCTGGTTAAAGGCTAAGCCGATTCAAGGAAACTATAGTAGTAGATTTTAGGATACAAACCAATCAGTAGCAATACTAGCTCGGGTTTTTTAGGATTTGTCGCACTAGCACTCCTAGGTCTCAATTGTAATAATTTGTAAAATAGTTCTTGACAATTGGCCAATCACTTGCCTAATCTCCTCTCTTCTCTCTGTGTCCTCTGCGCTCTCTGCGGTTAATAAAAAAAAATATCCGACACGAAAGCGTTAATTTATATGAAAAGCTGCAATAAAATTATGTCTGGTACTGATTTATCTAGTTTGAGCCGATCGATCCCAATTGAAAAGATCCGTTATGACGATCGCGGTTTAGTGCCTGCGATCGTCCAAGATTACTTAGACGGCACAGTGTTGATGATGGCGTGGATGAATCGCGAGTCGCTACAAAAAACCATGGAAACTGGTCAAACTTGGTTCTGGAGCCGTTCTCGCGCCGAATTTTGGAACAAAGGGGCGACTTCGGGACACGTTCAAAATGTCAAAGGGCTGCGTTACGACTGCGATAGCGATGCTTTGCTGGTGACTGTCGAACAAGTGGGAGATATTGCTTGTCACACGGGTGAAAGAAGTTGTTTTCACCAAGTTGACGGGGAAATTGTGGCGCCGCCGGGGGATATGTTATCTCAATTGTTTGACGTAATTTGCGATCGACGGGACAATCCTAACGAAACTTCTTATACTTGCAAGTTGTTCGAGGGCGGGGATAACAAGATTCTCAAGAAGATTGGCGAAGAGTCGGCGGAAGTTGTGATGGCTTGCAAAGATGATGATAAAGACGGAATCGCCGGGGAAGTTGCGGACTTATTTTATCACGCTTTGGTTGCTTTGGCTCACCATCAGGTTGATTTGAGGGCGGTTTATCGCAAATTGGGCGATCGGCGAAAATAAGTTAATCGGAATGATTAAACCGCGAAGACACAAAGAGCGCGAAGGAAGAACCGGATCATCTTCTTTCTCTTCCTTCGCGTCCTTAGCGCCTTCGCGGTTCGTTTAATCTTACTCCATTGCCAACGGATTTGACATCAATCGCCATTTATTCTATTTGATATGATTAGATTCTACTTTTTAACATTCGATCGACCTTTTGCAAAATTGCGATCGCCAGTATCACACTAATAGCCAAGCCCAACCAGAAATTATCCGCCGCCCATTTACCTCGATCCAAAGCGAAACCGCCCAGCGGTGGGCCGATTAAATAGCCGATCGCCCAACACTGAGAATTAACCGCTAAATACACGCCGCGTAAAGACTCCGGTGCTAAATCCACCACCAAAGCCGAAGCAAAAGGCGTATAAGCAACCGTTGCCACCGACAAAAAAGTCAAGCCAACAACTGCTAAAAATAGATTGCCAGTTGCAGCCATTCCCGTCAAGCCGATCGCAATAAACCCCATTCCCCACAGCAGCGCCGAAATCATCAAAGCTTGGGGATGAGAAAACCGCCTCAAAGCCTTAACAATCGGCATCTGCAAAGCCACAGTTAAAAATGTGCTAAAAGCAAACAAAACCGTAATTGTACCCGTAGAAAAGCCTCTTCCCGATGTCCCCGCCTGCACAAACTTGCTAAAATACAACGGCATCGTGGTTTGAATTTGGGAAATGTAGAGAGTAAACAGAGTATTGACTAAAGCATAGACTAGCAAAGTGCGATCGCCCAACGCCACCATCCAGCCATTTTTGAGACTTTTTTTGCCTGTATCCGTTGAATTAGCTGGTTTGTAGGTTTCTGCGATCGCACTTGCAACCACCGCAAACAGCACTAAAAACGAGATACCATCGATCATAAAGAGCGATCGATAATTCCCCGTTACCGCAATCAAAACACCGCCCAAAATAATCCCAACTTGCAAACCCAAATTATCAGCAAGCCGCGTCACAGCAAAAGCCTCCTGTCGCTGTGCGCCCTCAGTTAAATCTGCAACCATACTTTCCGTTGGAGGCCAATACAAACCCACACCAAAACCCATCAATAAATTAGCCGCCACTAAACCTGGAAAATCATGAGTCGCCGCCAACAGAAAAGAAGCGACAGCCGAAATCATTGCCGCCAGCAATAAAGTTCGCCGCCTTCCCCAAAATTGGGAATCGCAAAAAGAACCGCCCAAAATGCGGCCGAATATTCCCGAGATTGAACCGCTACCCAAACCAATCCCAACAGCAGTTGCAGACAAGCCGACGCGATCGACAAAAAAGATCGGCGCGTAAAATAAAGTAAAGCCGCTACCGCTTTGCGAGAGGAATCTGCCGGCGGCGAGAATCCAGACTTGAGTGGGGAGACGGGGAAGCCAAGATGAGAATTGAAATTTAGGCATATATTATAGCCTTTCTCAGAAAGATGAGGTACTCATGGGGATAGGGGATAGGGGATAGGGCATAGGGCATAGGGCATAGGGCATAGGGCATAGGACTAGCGGGCATACATCACTTTTTTGAGAAAGGCTATATTTATAAGAGTCTGCGGTTGAAACCAGGTATGTATAAACGATGTCTGCCTCCGCAGACTGAAGAATTAAAATAAAATTAAAGCATAATTTAGGTATTGTCGAGTCAAACCAAACCTCAACCGTATTTGTTTGCAAGCTTTTCGATGAATTCAAGTGTCAGCGGATTCATAAATCACCTTTCCTTTTTCGATAATTTCCCTGAGAAATAAATCATTCCAAGCTAGCCGTTGTTCAATTTCAGCAGGAGTTCGCACTAATAAATCTAGAGCAAATTTCGGTTGAATTTTACTTAGTATTTCCCAAGTTTTGCGAAAATTATTACCTTCTGAAGATAAAATTACCAACATATCAACATCCGAATCGCTCGTGGGATTCCCATAGGCGTAAGAGCCGAACAAAATTATTTTTTCTGGTTTAAATTGATTGGCTATTGCCGCACTTAATTCCAGAATTTTGTTTATTTCAATCATTGGCTAATATCTTTGATATTTGGCAATTTAACTGTAATAATAACACATAAATTTGATCGGTATATTGCTGGAATGAGTAATTATCAATCGTTTTTGGCGATCGCCACAATTTTTCAACTGTTACTTTTCGCCGACAAGCTTAACAATTCTTCTAATTCAGTTACACAAAAGTTACCATTAATTTAAAAATACTTAACACGATTTTAGGAAAAAGTTCGTTAAGCTCTAGAAAAGGCAGAAGAAAATTTTAGAGGGTCTAATTTTTATGACAGCTATTACATCGTCGAGAGTAGAATCAATCAGACCCCGCTGGCAAGCAATTGTCATGGTAGCCTTAATTTTCTGGCTCAGCGGTAGCCTGATTATCGATCTAGTTATTATGCCGAGTCTCTACGTATCTGGCATGATGGTATCTTCTGATTTTGCAACAGCCGGAAATTTAATGTTCTGGGGATTTAACCGCGTTGAGTTAATCTGTTCGGGATTCGTAGCAACGGGTTTGATGGTTTTGAGCAATTTAATGGGTGACTCCGGCAAGCGTACTCGCACAGCAATCGTATTATCATTGGTACTTCTGGCGATCGCCCTGATTGACACCTACGGGCTCACACCTCAAATGAGCGCCTTGGGAATGCAGCTAAATCTGTTCGACTCCGCAGCAGAAGTGCCCGCCGGCATGAATACACTGCACCAAGGATATTTTGTTTTGGAAGCGCTAAAGTTGGCTGTCGGCGGTACGCTGCTTGGCTGGTGCTACCAAAACGAAGTTTAATCAACCATAAAAATTAGGACACGGCAGTGCCGTTTCCCTACAATGAATTGGGGTAGGGAAACGGCACTGCCGTGTCCTCTTATTCGGATTCTTCTGACACATCAGATAATTCAGATTTCGGCCACAACAAACGCAAGCCCATCACCGCAAATCCGATCGCAGCGATCGTCTTTACCAACCTCTCCGGTAACACCTCCGCCGTACCTTGTCCAACCAAAACACCAAGGAAACTCGCCAGCAGCAGCGCCGACGCCGTACCAAAAAATACAGCCCGCGGCGAGTTGCAACTGCTACCAAGGGCGATCGCAGCTAATTGACTTTTGTCACCCAATTCTGACAAAAACACCGTAATAAAAGTTATGCCTAAAAGTTGCCAATCCATATTTTTTTTAGTTATCAGTTAGCTCTTGTACAAATATACGACTTACCCACAGCCTCCGATAAACCCGGTTTCTCTGCCAAATCTTCGGTTTGACGACTAAATCTAGCCAGAAACCCGGTTTCTTTCCACCGCAAGCTCCGAGAAACCGGGTTTCTATCCAAAATCCTCGGTTTAACCGCTAAATCTAGCCAGAAACCCGGTTTCTTTGGACTTACCCAAACATAATCAGTAATTCCCAAATCTAAAATCCAAAATCCAAAATCTAAAATCGTTTAACTCAGCACTTCCCAAAGTAAAACCGCCGAAATCGCCAGCAAAATCACTCCCGCAGCCTTCTCCAAAGTTTTCGGATCGATTCGAGTCGCCAGCCACCTTCCCAGCAAAACTCCCAACAAACTCGTTGCAATCAAAGCCGAACCCGCACCCGCAAACACAATCCAAGGATTCCGAGATTCAGCCGTCATCAACAAAATCGCAACTTGAGTTTTATCTCCAACTTCAGCTAAAAAGATAGTTACAAAAGTCGAAGCAAAAATTGCCCAGTGCTTCGGCTTCAGTTGCTTTTCTTCCTGACAGATATCGGGGTTTGCACTCACTGAAACTTCTGCCTGCTCCGGGGTTAAAGCAGCACAAATCTCAGAAGTCTCTTTAAGTTTTTGTAGTTGTACTTGTGGTTGCAAATCAGAATTGGGGGTTTCTGAGTCAGAAGCAGACGAGTTTGGCGGTACAGAATCAAGTTTCACGGGCAATGAGTGCTAAACGCTATTTATTTTTGACTTCTACTTTGGATTTTAACTTTATCTGTGCCTGCTTTTACCTGCGCCAGGCCCATCTTTTTTTGCCGGAGATTCCGCAACCAATTCCAGAAACTGCTCGCCTCACCCAAACACGGATATAAGCCCCACAGTTATCTGTCGAGTCAATCCAAAATCCAAAATCCAAAATCCAAAATTCCCTGGTTTATGTGCCGTAAGTTCGATCGCCCGCATCACCCAAACCAGGTACAATAAACCCCTGTTCGTTGACTATTTCGTCGATCGTTGCCGTATAAAGAACCAAACTCGGGTACTCCGTACTCAGCCGCTTCAAAGCCGGAGGAGCAGCCACCACAGAAATAATCCGAATCAAACTCGGATCAATTCCCCGTGAAATCAATTCCTGCATCGTCGCCACAATCGTCCCGCCAGTCGCCAGCATCGGCTCGCTAATTATCACCCGCGTTTGGGGGTTAAACTGCGCCGGCAATTTATTCAAATAACAAGTCGGCTCCAGCGTCTCCTCATTCCTCGCCATACCTAGATGGTAAATCGAAGCCAGCGGCACAACCGTCTGAATTCCTTCCAGCAGTGACAAACCAGCCCGCAAAATCGGTACCACAACCAACGGAGCTTCCGGGTTAATAAACGTCGCCGCACATGGGCTCAAAGGCGTCTGCACCGTTGCTTCCACTGTCGGTAGCCAATCTCGAATTGCCTCGTAGGCCAGCCAGCGTCCCAATTCTGTCATCGCAGAACGAAAAAGTACCGATGGGGTGGCGGCGTCGCGGGCGACAGCCAGCCAATGTTTAATTAACGGGTGGGGCGGAACGTAAACGCGCAGTTGCAGGGGCATGAGGAAATTGGGGAAATTGCTAGATTTGAAGGATTTGATGCGGTGCGATCGTTTTCGTTGGCGTAGCCCCCCGTAGGGGCGGACTTCGCTAACGATCGCTCTGTGCAACTTATCACAATCTTCCATTCTTTGAATCTAAAATCTAAAATCCTATAAGTCTCTTTGTTTGTAGACCTTCGTCACTTTATTGAAATATATTTTCAATAGTATTGACATAAATTAGCAACAAGGCTATAGTAATTTTTAGTGTTCTCCTCTCAAAGGATAGGCAGACGGGGGCAGTCGGCAATGGTAGACTGTTCCCGCATTTTTTTTGAAGCATTTCTTTTTGAAACATGGCGCATGGCGCATGGCGCATGGCGCATTGGGCATTGGGCATTGGGCATTGGGCATTGGGCATTGCAAGTCAAAAATTAGTATTTCTAACCTTCTTCCTTCTTCCTTCTTCCTTCTTCCTTCTTCCTTCTTCCTTCCTTCCTTCTTCCTTCTTCCTTCTTCCTTCTTCCTTCTGGAGCGATCGACTGTAAAATTGTAGAAATATTAAGATTTTTAACCTAATGTCAGCCCCTACCCAATCCCAGTTATTCTCCGCCAACTCCCGCCCGACAGAGCAAGAGTTTGATGTGATAGTCATCGGTTCCGGCATTGGCGGACTCGTGACTGCAACCCAGCTAGCAGCCAAGAAGGCCAAAGTTTTGGTGCTCGAAAGCTACACAATTCCGGGGGGTAGTGCTGGATATTTCGATCGAGAAGGCTACAGATTTGATGTCGGAGCCTCCATGATATTTGGGTTCGGACAGCGCGGCACCACCAACCTCCTCACCCGCGCCCTCAAAGCCGTCAACGTCACCCTAGAAACAATCCCCGACCCGGTACAGCTTCACTATCACCTACCCTCAGGTCTCGATCTGGAAGTTCCCCAGCCTTATGACAAATACTTGCAAGAATTAATTGACAGGTTTCCTCACGAGCGCGAAGGCATCCAGAAATTTTACGGCGAATGCTGGAACGTATTCAACTGCCTCAACGGCATGGAATTGCTATCCCTAGAAGAACCTGGATATCTAGTTCGAGTCTTTTTTCAGAATCCTTTAGCCTGTTTGGGATTAGTAAAATATCTCCCTCAAAATACTGGCGACATAGCGCGGCGCTACATAAAAGACCCGACTTTGCTGAAATTTATCGACATGGAATGCTACTACTGGTCTGTAGTACCCGCAGACTTAACGCCGATGATTAACGCCGGAATGGTATTTTCTGACAGACATTACGGCGGTATCAATTATCCCAAAGGCGGAGTCGGTCAAATTGCCCAAAAATTAGTAGAAGGATTAGAAAAATGCGGCGGGACAATTCAGTACAAAGCTAAAGCCAAAAAAATTATCACAGAAAACGGCCGCGCTGTCGGAGTCGAGCTAGTAACCGGCGAAGTTTACCGGGCAAAGCGGATAGTTTCTAACGCCACCCGCTGGGATACTTTCGAGAAACTGCTACCTGCTGAAGAGATGCCAGCTAGCGAGAAGAAATGGCAGCAGCGCTATCAAAAAGCCCCCAGTTTCTTGAGCTTGCATTTAGGAGTAGAAGCCAGCGTCATCCCTGCTGGCACTGCCTGCCACCACATTTTGTTAGAAGATTGGGACAAAATGGAAGCGCCAGAAGGAACTATTTTAGTATCAATTCCGACGGTACTCGACCCAGATTTAGCTCCGGCAGGATATCACATTGTTCATGCTTTTACTTCGAGTTGGATGGAAGAGTGGGAAGGACTTTCGCCACAGGAATACGAGGATAAAAAAGAAGAGGCTGGCGGCAGAATTATTGACAGATTAGAAAAGATTTTTCCGGGTTTAGATGCTGGTTTGGATTATATGGAAGTTGGGACGGCGCGTTCTCACCGCCGCTTTTTGGGCCGGGAAGATGGAACTTACGGGCCGATTCCCCGCCAGAAGTTAATGGGTTTGTTGGGAATGCCGTTTAATCGAACTTCTATGCCAGGTTTGTATTGTGTCGGCGATAGTACGTTTCCCGGACAGGGTTTAAATGCGGTGGCATTTTCTGGGTTTGCTTGCGCCCATCGAATTGCTGTGGATTTGGGTTTTTAGTGGTAGGGTTCGTCACATTTAAAATAACCCCAATCAGGTTTGTAGTGAGGACTTCAGTCCTTATCCAACAAGATAGGACTGAAGTCCTCACTACAAACCTAAAGACTAAAAACCCGGTTTCTGGAGAGAAACCGGGTTTTTTAACTTAAAATTGGCACTTCGCATTATTTAAAAGAGTTTACTGCTCGTAGCTGCCGCCTACGCCGATTTGGGTATTGTAGATTTTGGCATCAGTAATAGTCATGTTTTCCATTGATGCGCCTGATACGTCAGCGGTGTTGATGATGGCGGCTGTCAGATTTGCCCGATCGAGGTCTGCGCCATTTAAACTGGCGTTAGTCAGGAAAACTGCGGTTAAGTTGGCACCCGTCAAGTTAGCGCCGGTCAAGTCAGCGCCTTCGAGGTTAGCATTGGAGAGGTTTGCGCCTTGCAAATTCGCTTCTCTCAAATCTGCACCAATCAAATGAGCCTCCGCCAAATTTGCTCCTGACAAGTCACACCCAAAGCATTGCCCAGTGGAGAGTAGCTGCTTGACCTGAGCGGGATTTGCAGCGCTAGCGGGCCCGGCCAACAGTAGGGGAGCAATTAAAAAAGTTGCGGCTAATAGATGGCGTTTCATAATCCCTTTTCCTCGCCAGACTTGGTGTTTAAGTTCTTCTGTTTATATCTACAAGCTTACCACGGTCGTTTTCGCAAATTTGCGATCGAATTCACAGACCTGCTGTGATATTCATTGTCCTCCGCAACTGGCAGGTGGTCTAGAAAAGCTCGCAAAACTTAATATCGTAAAACTTAACACTGCCGAACTTAATACGGTCTGTTTTTGTAGTTACCTTTTCTAGGTTAGCCCGGACAGCAAACAGACGTTTGCTTCTAAAGATGGATATGATTAGTGATGAATGATGTTATAGGTTGATTCTATCGAAAAAAGTTCCCCCAATACATATTTGTTAATAAAACTGTCATTGGACAGAATTTGCACACTTAAAATCCATATACGGTTATAACTTTAGAGGTAGAGGCAGAGCTGTCACCCGCCAGCTCGCCAACCACACATCGGGTGGATTTTTAACAAAAAAATTTAATTATGTCTCAGCAGCGCTGTAAAAATCCACGCACTGCATGGAAAGCAGGGCTTTTTATGACTGTGGTAGAGTCTGTGCGACGATCGCCAAAATGAATTAAATCCTATGATAAAAAATGATTCCTCCAAGCATCTGCCGACTTTAGATCAAGTAATTGACCGCTCCCCCTTGACAGTTGCGCCCGATACCCCATTAGCAGAAGTCATTACCCTGATGGGCCAACGGCGCGGAAGTTGCTCTCTAAACGCAGACATTCCACCCACCGATATCTACCCGCAACTCACAGAAATCCCAAATCCCCTCACCTCAAGCGCCCTCAGAGACGCCAGAGGTATCTGCGTCTTTGTCGTCGAACAATCCCTCGAAAAATCCGACTCCCAATCTGCTCAAAATTCCCAATTGCAAGGAATCTTCACCGAGAGGGATCTCGTCGATTTGATTGCATCGGGCAAAAACTTAAAAAATGTTACGATCGCAGAAGTTATGCAGCAGCCGGCAGCAACTCTGACGAAAGGTGAAGATCGAGACATTTTTAGCGCCTTAATTCTGTTGGGGCAACAACGAATTCACCATTTGCCAATATTAGACAGTGACGGTCAACTTTTAGGAGTAATTACCCCAGAAAGCATTCGCCAAGGCATGGTGCAACCGGCAAATATCTTAAAAATGCGCCTGGTGAAAGAAGTAATGACTGCACAAGTTATTCAAGCGCCTGTTACCTCGTCAGTTATGAGTTTAGCCGAGTTGATGGCGCAGCACCGCGTTAGCTGCGTGGTAATTACAGCGCCAACAGAATTATCGATGAATTTGTCGTTCCCAATTCCTCTAGGTATAGTCACGGAACGGGATATTGTCGAATTTCAAGCTTTAGATATAGATTTGTCGCAGACGATCGCCGAAACTGTAATGAGTAGCCCTTTATTTAGTCTCAAGCCAGAAGACTCGCTTTGGGTGGCTCATCAGGAAATGCAGCAGCGTTTAGTCCGCAGGTTAGTAGTCACTGCCGAAGGCGGAGAACTGCTGGGAATAGTTACTCAAAGCACTTTACTGAGCGTACTTGACCCGATGGAAATGTCCGGGGCGATCGATATTTTGCACGCCAGCGTCCAAGAACAGACTAGCGAATTGCAAAAAGCGATCGCATCTTTGAGCTTGACTAACAGCCGACTGGAACAGGAAATCGTTACCCGCAAGCAGGCAGAGGTGCGGCTGCAACTGTTAGAATCTGCCGTAGTTAACGCTAACGATGCGATCGTAATAATGGATGCGGGATACAGCGATATCTCCGATCCCACCATCATCTATGTCAACGAAGCTTTTACCCAAATGACCGGTTATCGGCCCGCAGAAATTATCGGCCAAACACCGAGTTGTCTGCGCGGGCCCGACAGCGATGGTTCTCAAGTTGCAAAAATTCGTCGCGCTTTCTCTCGCCGAGAACCCCTGCGCTTGGAATTGATCAACTACCGCAAAGACGGTTCAACTTATTGGGTGGAACTCAACAGCGTACCCGTTGCTGACGAGTCGGGAAACCTGACTCACTGGGTATCCGTGCAGCGGGATATTAGCGATCGCAAGCGCATGGAACAAGCTTTTTTTAAGGAAAAAGAACTAGCTCAAGTTACTCTGCAATCGATCGGCGATGCAGTAATTGCTACTGACAGCCACGGCTACATTTCTACCCTCAATCCAGTTGCCGAAAAACTCACGGGTTGGTCAACCTCAGAAGCTAAAGGTTTGCCCCTCGCGGGCGTGTTGAGAATAGTTGACGAAACTACTCGGATGCCGATCGAAAATATCGCTCAAATTGCTTTGTACGAAGGTCGGATTGTTGACCAAGGACACAACAGCTTGCTGATTGCCCGCCACAACCGCGAATTTGCGATCGACCATTGCGTCGCCCCCATCCACGCCAGCAACGGCACAATTGTCGGGGCCGTCGTTGTATTTCGAGATGTCACCCAAGTGCGAACTCAAGCGCGACAACTCACCTGGCAGGCAACTCACGACCCCCTGACGCAATTGGTTAACCGTCACGAATTTGAGTACCAGCTAGAACACGCCCTGCACAGTTCTCAAGGTTACGGTCAAGAACACGTGATGCTTTACCTGGATCTCGATCGCTTCAAAATAGTTAACGATACTTCTGGTCACGTTGCAGGCGACGAACTGCTGCGCCAAGTCAGCCAGCTACTTAAAAGCAATATCCGCAAAACCGATATTTTGGCGCGCCTGGGCGGCGATGAGTTTGCTGTACTCCTGTACAATTGTCCGCCAGAACAGGGCTTAGATGTTGCAAAATTGCTACTGCAAAACATTCAGGAATTTCGGTTTGCGTGGCAGGACAAAACTTTTGCGATCGGCGTCAGTATCGGTTTGGTGGCAATTAATCGCAAAACAGTATCGACTTCTGCGGTGTTGAGCGCGGCAGATCTAGCCTGCTATGCTGCTAAAAATAAAGGCCGCAATCGGGTGCAGGTTTATCAACCGGGCGATCGCGAATTAATCAAACAGCACGGCGAAACCCAGTGGGTGGTCGAAATCAATCAAGCTTTAGAAGATAATCGGTTTCGCTTGTACTCTCAGCCGATCGTACATTTGCGAGAGCTCCCCACCACCGGCACCCACTGCGAAATCCTCCTCCGCCTTCAACTTCAGACTGGTCAGTTAGTCTCACCAATGGCATTTATTCCGGCAGCCGAACGCTATAACTTGATGCACGCGATCGATCGCTGGGTAATTCGCACTTTATTTAGCAATTTATCTCAAATTTTCACGGCAAATCTCTTAGTCCAAAACCACGGGGCAGACGATAATATAGTTACCTTACCTGCTTGCTGCCCCTTGTCTAATTCACAAGCTTCATTTGACAAATATTCTAGCCTTTATGCGATCAACCTTTCTGGGGACAGCATTAACGAAGAAAAATTCATCGACTTTATTCAAGAGCAGTTTTCTCTCTATCAAATACCGCCGGAAATAATTTGTTTTGAAATTACCGAAACCGTGGCGATCGCGAATCTCAGCAAAGCAGCCTGCTTAATTTGGAAACTCAAGGAACTCGGCTGCCAGTTTGCCTTGGACGACTTCGGTAGCGGGATGTCTTCTTTTGCTTACCTGAAAAATTTGCCTGTTGACTATATCAAAATAGATGGCAATTTTATTAAGAATCTTGCCGAGAATCCTATTGATATTGTCATGGTTGAAGCTATTACCAAAATTGCCCACGCCATGGGAATTAAAACTATTGCCGAGTATGTGGAAAGTCAAGCAGTTATGGATAAACTCAAGGAACTTGGGGTAGATTACGGTCAAGGTTATTATTTGGGAAAGCCTCAAACTTTTACTTTTGGCTCTCCTATTGTAGAGGAAGTTTTGGGAGAATTTTCGGTTGATTCTTTGGGTTTTGAGACCAAGTTAGCTTCTTGAATAGTTGACAGTTGACAGTTGACAGTTGACAGTTGAGAGGGGAGCATCTCAGTTTTGCTATAGTGCGAGCGTCCCCGCTCGCGTGCTTGTACACACGCGAGCGGGGACGCTCGCACTGTAAGAAAAAATGCTTCTTGCAAAACTGAGATGCTCCCGTTGAGAGAAGGAAGAGGGAGAATTTCCCAATTACCAATTCCCAATTACCAATGACAACTATTCAACAAGCCAACCGCCAACTGCTTTCCTGTCAACAGTCAACAGTCAACAGTCAACTGATAGCAGCTTCAATGTACTGACTGTCTAAGAGAAAAGCACCTTTTTCAAATCGAATGCCCCAATAATTGCCGGGACGCCGATCGATCACAACACCCTGGGCCCCGATCGCAATTACATTCGCAGGCCGCAGCATCGGCATCGGTTCGGCAGTTTTCACGAAAGGTGGCATCGCCACAACTCGGACTTTTTGACCAATGGTAAATTCTTTATCCATAGTTTTTATGTTTTTATTGGCGATCGGGACACGGCTAGGTTAGCCAAAATTCATTGTGGCGTACTTTTGGCAGAACTCCCGCCTACGGCTTTGTGTCAAACTAAGAATTGATAGAAAATGGCTGATATAAAAGTAGGGGATAATTGGTATGGCTACAAGTCGTCGCATAGAGCGCGTAGCTTCAATGATTAAGCGGGAAGTCAGCCTGATGTTGATCAACGGCATTAAGGACGATCGAGTCGGTGCAGGTATGGTTAGCGTTACCGATGTCATTGTTTCGGGAGACCTTCAGCATACAAAAATCTTTGTCAGCATTTACGGTACTGATGAGGCCAAGGCCGAGACTATGGAAGGTTTGAAATCGGCAACTAGCTATGTCCGCAACCAGTTAGGCCAGCGGGTACAACTGCGTCGGACGCCGGAAGTGATATTTCTCGAAGACCGTTCCCTGGAACGGGGTGATAAAATGGTGATACTGCTGAATCAGCTTTCTGCCGATCGCAAACCAGGTATGTTTGACAACGAAGAATTGACGGATGATGGCGAAAAATTGGCAAATGATGATGATGATGATGATTTAGAAGAAGACGAGGATTAATCTCAAATCCGGTGGCATTGGAATTATGTAATGCGAGTGTCCAAATCTATAATTCCAATGCCCAATTCCCAATTCCCAATTCCCAAATCCCAAATCTAAAATCCCAAATCTAAAATCGAATGATTGACAATCTTTCCTTGCCCGAACTTGTAGCCCAGATGTTCGTGGTGCGCGCTTCAGGCTACTTGTTTGACCACCAAATTCGCTATCGGGCCTGGGAACCAACGGCCGACAAACTCCGCTATTATCTGGAAAATTTGGGCGTGGGTGGGGTAATTTTGGTGGGGGGAAGTGCTGCGGAATTGGCTGTTCGATCGCACCAATTGCAGTCTTGGGCAAAATTTCCGCTGCTGCTGGCTGCTGATATTGAGGAAGGTGTCGGCCAGCGGTTCGCCGGAGCGACTTGGTTTGGGCCGCCGATGGCTATTGCTGAAATTGCGCGGCACGATGCAGGTAAAGCCGATCGCTATGCGGAACAAATGGGGGCTGTGACTGCGATCGAAGCTAGGGCGATCGGTCTCAATTGGATTCTCGCACCGGTGGTCGATGTTAACAACAATCCCGACAATCCTGTGATTAACGTCCGCGCTTTTGGCGAGACATCGGAAATTGTCGGAAAATTGGCAAGTGCTTTTATTCGCGGTGCTCTCGAACACCCGATTTTAACTACGGCTAAGCATTTTCCCGGCCACGGAGATACGGCGGTTGATTCTCACTTGGAATTGCCGGTTTTGCCGCATTCGCCCGATCGATTGGCTGAGATCGAGTTGCCTCCTTTTGTAGGGGCGATCGCCGCCGGGGTCGATGCTGTGATGAGTGCTCACTTGCTGATTCCGGCTTGGGATGACCAGTTTCCGGCTACTCTTTCTCGCAAAATTTTGATCGGGAAGCTGCGGGAAGAGTTGGGATTTGATGGTTTGATTGTAACGGATGCTTTGGTGATGGGCGCGATCGCCAATAAGTACGGCGCGAACGAGGCTGCTGTTTTGGCCGCTGAGGCTGGTGCTGATGTTTTGCTGATGCCGCTTGACCCAGAAGGGGCGATTCTGGCTGTCTGCGAAGCTGTCACTCAAGGGCGACTTGACATAGCACAAATCAAGGAATCTGTCAAGCGAATTTGGCAAGCGAAAATTAAGGTGGGTTTGTCGATCGACCAAACAGCGACAAATCCCAAATTCGACCCTCCGCAGCCCCCTCTGAGCAAGGGTGGGAGTTCCAGCGACTTAATTTTGCTGGCAACAGCAGAGGCAAGGGCGACGGCTGCCGATATTTTGCGAGATTCTTTAAAATTTGGTGGCGCTTTGCCTTTAGTGGCTAAAAAACCCTCGGAAAAGCAAATTTTGCGGAATTTGATTGTGGTAGATGATGTTTTGGGTTGCGAGTTTTTGGGAAAACACACTCCGGCGATCGCTATTCCCGAACAGTTTGGTTACGAATTGCAACTAATTGACGATCGGACAGGCGATTTGAGTCATAATTCAAGCGCAGAGCATTTTTCTCCGACACTGCTGCAAATTTTCATTCGCGGCAATTGCTTCCGAGGTAGTGCCGGATTGACCCAAGCGGCTCAAGATTGGTTTAAGAATTTATTAAAGACGGGAGAACTGCAAGCTGTGGTAGTTTACGGAAGTCCCTACGTTTTAGAACAATTTTTGCCGCACTTGCCTCCGACTATTCCTTATATATTTTGTTTCGGACAAATGCCCGCAGCGCAATCTCTCACTCTAGAGTTGCTGTTCGGCATTAACAAAACGGGGAATGCTTGATCTGCCAGACTGCTGAGTCTTTCCTTGGCTTCATCAGCACTTAAATCGATCCACCCGGTTTCTGTCAAAAATTTTGCTTTTGCGGCGCAGCATCCAGAAACCGGGAATCTGTCGCAACTTTCTAAGTCCTGAATGAAGCTTTGCCGTATATTCGCGTGTTAGCCTGGAATATCTGCCACGTCTCAAAATCCCCAAGCAGATCCCATTGCTCGCTCATCATCTCTATAAGTTTTTCAAATTAATCTGCAAACAGTATCTCAGTATACAGAAAAAAAATTAACTTCCATAATCCTAAGTTTGGATTATATTATTAACAGGGCCATAATTTTTTAGTAGTAAAACCTTGAGGGCGCATTATGATTCAGTCAACTATCAGAATCCAATACTCTTTAGATGTTATCCAAGACGAAGCACGCCACCTCGTCCATGAAGGCGTACTCAGCAGGCAACAGCCTATTTACACACTGTGTCAGTTCATTCCGCCCCGAGAATGGGCTTGCGTAGAAGGAGAATTGGAAAAATGCGATTTCTTGTTGCGCGATCGCATCGCCGACTTAATCGGTACTGAAAACTGGGACAACGACTAAATTGTGGTTCTGTTTAATAAGTTTGCAAGTGGGTTTGCAAGTGGGTTTCCAACTCAATTCGGGCTGTGTTAAAGATGCTTGATCCTTTAATCAGGGTAATTTTCAGCGCGCAAATTTTCCAACTCTATTCTGAGCGCTGCCATCTGTGCAGTTAATTCTTGAATCTCTAGTTTTACATCAGGCTGTACAACCAACTCGGGAGGAGTGTCAGTTGCTGTATCCGATTGCTGATGCGATCCGGATTCCTCGCTGCGTGCATTCTCCCGATCGCCTGGTTGAGAGAAAATAGTATCGACAAAATTACGGGCTTCTCGATCGGTCATTTCTCCTTTTTCAACCAACTCCGAAGCTAGTGGACTTAAATCCGACTGACGAAGTTTGTCCAGATTTTCTTCTCGCTTCTGGGGATCTTGCAGTGTCTCAAGTAAAAAGGAAGTTGCACCTAAAGTTAGGTGAAATCCAGTTTGCAGCATTTGAGGCAGGTTATCGGGATTCATCTAAGAAATGCCGCTAGAAAGTTTTTCGGAGTTTTTGGTTCGCCAGTTAATCCCTATGCGGCGGGATTGCCGCTTTTCGAGCGCAGATGCGAAGTTTTTGGTCGCGATGCCCGTTCACAAAAGTACGCCTTTAGAGGGATGATTTTTTTTCGCAATACAATCATTCTATCATTACTGCGTAAATTCCGAAACGTCAAGTGTAAAGTTTTGTGAAGAAGACTGAGACCTAGCCTGTGGATGGAACAGTCGAGCGATTTGAGATTTGAGATTTGAGATTTGAGATGGAACAGGAGTTACCGACTGCGATCGCAGAAAGCCGGGGCTAGAAACCCAGTTTCTGAGAAAAATTTGCAACGAGAAACGAGAAATATTCGTAGAAACCGCGTTTCTGAGGTTGCAAGTGCATAAATCAAATCTATTTGACCTTTGAGATTTAATGCGGTTAGGGATACAGCGCCTCGCCGGTGGATGGGTCAAAAATAAATAGTCGATCGAAGTCAAGCTGTACCGTCAGCCGATCGCCCGGACGCAAGCGAACACCCGCCGGTACTTGTAACTGTACAGTAGTTTCAGCACCCAACGCAGGTAAACTCGCCCGGATTAAAATTTCTCGCCCCAGAGGTTCAACTACTTTTACCTCTACATCGAGAGGGACTTTTTCTAAAGCCCAAATATCCCTATTGAAATCATCCTCTTCTGCTGTTTGTGGCGTAAAGATTTCTATATTTTCTGGACGAATTCCCAAATCAAATGCTTGTCCTTCTTTCGCCTGCAATCTTTTATGAATCGAGGGCGGACAGGCTAAAGATTGACTTCCTACCTGAAAAGATTCGTTTGCATAAATTGCAGGTAAAATGTTCATAGCAGGATTGCCTAAAAATGTGGCAACCATCCGATTAGCTGGTTTAGCGTAAATGCTTTGCGGGTCTCCGATTTGCTGAATTTTGCCTCCATTTAAAACTACAATTTTATCAGCTAAAGTCATCGCTTCCACTTGGTCGTGGGTGACATAAACTGTGGTAATTCCCAGCCTTTGATGGAGTTGTTTGAGTTCGGCCCTAGTGTCGTCTCGCAGTTGGGCGTCGAGGTTGGAAAGCGGTTCGTCTAAAAGAAATACTTTGGGTTCGCGGGCGATCGCCCTTCCGAGTGCTACCCGCTGCTGCTGTCCGCCTGATAGCTGTTTCGGCTTGCGGTTGAGGAGGTGATCGATCGAGAGCGATCGGGCTACAATTTCGACTCTTTCTTTAATTTTTGCAGCATCAACATTCCGCATCCGCAATCCAAAAGCCAAATTTTCGGCGACAGTCATGTGCGGGTAAAGCGCGTAATTTTGAAATACCATTGCGACATCGCGCTGTCTCGCCGGAATGTTATTAACTAAATTATCTCCAATATAAAGATTGCCAGAAGTTGCAGTTTCCAAACCTGCAATTGTCCGCATAATTGTAGACTTTCCGCAGCCGGAGGGCCCGAC
This sequence comes from Microcoleus sp. PH2017_34_RAT_O_A, assembly GCF_020737885.1. Classification (NCBI taxonomy): domain Bacteria; kingdom Bacillati; phylum Cyanobacteriota; class Cyanophyceae; order Oscillatoriales; family Microcoleaceae; genus Microcoleus; species Microcoleus sp. PH2017_34_RAT_O_A. The sequence goes on from NZ_JAEQDD010000001.1 coordinate 335,701, forward strand.
TAATACCCAAAATTCTCCATCCGGGATTTTGAAACTGATGTTTTCAATCGCGGTGACATTTTGGTAGCGTCTAGTAATATTTTCTAAGCGAACGTTTGCCATTTGTTAGTAGTTATTGGTTACTGGTTATTAGTTATCTGCTAGACCTCTAGGGTGCGTCAGACGAAGTTATACAACGATTATCTAGGGTTCCAGATTTGACGCACCTACGATATGTGCCAGTTGGCATTAGTCCTATGGCTTTTACCTTTTATCTTCGGAAAGCTTGTTCAATTCTAAAACTGTGCGGGCTAATTCTTCAACGATTGGTGTAGATTCAGCTTGGCGTAATGCTTCTACTAAAGAATTGTAATACCAGAGAGTACCATCTTTTTTGCCTTTGAAGCGTTCCCAAACGCGATCGCCTAATTCACGGTAATCTTTCAGGATCGATCGCGCATTATAAAGTTTATCAGCCGCCGAGACCAATCTGACGGAGTGGGAAGCTTGAGAAATGCGATCGATATAAGCTTGTTTGCGATCGCGCCAAGGGGGTTTCGCCGTCGCATCGCTGTCGGTACAGCCGTCTACAATCGCTGTGACGATATCCCCAAAGTGGTTGCGGATGGCTTCGCGGGTGGTGGGGCCGCCTCGATCTTCGATCGCATCATGAAGCAAAGCTGCGATCGCCTCATCTTCATTGGCGCCATATTCCAAAGCTATACTAGCAGTACCCAATAAATGAGCGATATACGGAACACCAGAACCTTTGCGGACTTGAGTTGCGTGCAATTCGGCGGCATAGGTGAGGGCTTCAGAAAATCGGTTTGATAGTATCATAGAAGTTACCTTATTTAATCCAGTCATCAAAGGCTAATCTCCTGTAAACTTAAAATATTCAAAGAGAGGTTGCGATCGTGACAGCTACTATAATCATACCAAAAAATGCCGACAAAAAATCACCGCCAGAATCACCGCCCGAATTAGAAAATACACCACAAATTCAACCCAAATCTGATCCACAAAAAATCATATCTCTCGAAGATTTTTTAGTCAAACCGCCTGATAGAATGGAATGGGTTGACGGCAACTTAGTAGAGAAAACAGGAATGACATTCAAACACAGTTTGGCTCAATCTAAACTATCTACATCCTGGAGAAATTACCAAAATTCCAGCGGACAGGGAGGAGAAGTTCTGACCGAAATACTTTGTCGCACTAACAAGCAGGGTCGCCGACCAGATATCGCTTACATTACTCCCGAACTGCTGCCACAATCAGGCAATTTTACAGCATTTTCCCAAAGTTTTCCCTTGATAGCAGAAGTTGCTTCTCCCGAAGATAGCGGCGAAGAATTATTTGCAAAAGCTCACGAATATTTGGAGTCGGGCTGTCAAGAAGTCTGGCTGCTTTTTCCTGAAGCTAGATTAATATTTGTGAATGCCGGGGAACGCTGGCTGTTGTTTAATGCAGATGAAGTTGTTAACACTCAAACTGTACTTGCAGGTTTTAGGGTAGCTGTCAACGAACTACTCATTTAAAAAACTTAAATTGTTTTGCTAAATATTCAGATTTTATTGAAATTAATGATTGCTTAATCTCTCTCTTCTCCTCCACTGCACCCTCTGCCCCCTCTACCATGCGGTTCATTCATAAAAATCTTGGTAAAATTTTAGCAAAAATGTCCTCAAAGTTTGTTAAGCTGTTCTAGCAGTTTTTTTTGACTTGTAGTCACCATCACAGTAATGAGTCAGCAGGCAACCCTATTCCAGTACAAACCACTACACAAGCCAAACCAACTGATTTGCGGAACTGGTCAAACCGCTGTAGTGACTGGATGGACTGTAAAGCAAGCGATCGCCAAACACCTTCACGCCCATGAGTTTGCTGTGATTGGACAGTTGTACAGTTCAACTCGTGGAATTAGCTTTCTGATTCGGAATCTTTTATTCAATCCCCATGTCCGCTTTTTAGTAATCATGAACGCTACAAAAGAAGACCTCAATGCTGGTGGATGTAAATGCCTGCTGGACTTCTTCCGTAATGGGTTTACAGAAGGAACCAGTGATACCGGACGAAAATGTTGGGTGATTAATTCTCCTATTACTGGGTATATTGATATTGAAATTCCAGCTAGTGCTTTGGAACAATTACGACAATCGATAGAGGAACCTGTAGAAGCAAAATCCATTTCTGAAGCTGTAGCCTCTGTCAAGTCTTACTCACAACAGAACATACTTGAACCGTGGGGTAATTACTTAGAATTTCCTATCTCTGAAATCGTTCCTACTATTCAACCTGGACCGCGTTACGGTCATCGGATAGAAGGAACAACTATTGCAGAAACTTGGGTTAAAATTATTCATCGCATCAAAACAACAGGTACAATTCGACCGACTGGCTACGATGGCAAATGGCAAGAATTAATTGATTTAATAGCTGTGGTGAAAAATGAGCCACCAGGCTTTTATTTCCCCGAACCAAATTATCTGCCCATTGACCGTCCTTTTGTTCAAGAATACACTTCACAAATATTAGATGATTCAGTGAAACGAGAAGGTGTTAAATACACTTATGGGCAGCGTCTTCGTTCTTGGTTTAATGGACGCGACCAGATTGAACAAGTTATTAATAAATTAATAGGTGAGATTGACGCTGCTAGTGCAGTTATGTCGCTGTGGGATGTAGCCGATCACGATTCAGGTGGCAGTCCATGCCTTAACCATATCTGGCTAAGAGTTGTGGATAACGAACTGTCAATGACTGCTACTTTCCGCAGTAACGATATGTTTAGCGCCTGGCCTGCTAACGCTATAGGATTGCGAAAATTGCAAGAACACATTCGAGACGCGATCGCCGATCGATCGGAGTACGATCTAAAGATGGGTCCACTGATTACGATTAGTCAGAGTGCTCATATCTACGATGATACTTTCGATTCAGTTGACCGGATTATCAACCAGCACTATCAAAAAATAGTTGATGCAGAACGTAGACGTTATTTCGATCCAAGTTATTCTGATTGCGATTCAGTGGGAAACTTCATCATCAAATTGGAGGATAAAACAATAGTTGTTTCCCAAACAACTCCTGGTAGTGGTGAAATTACCAAGCATTATAGTGGCAGAGATCCTCTCAAGCTATTACGAGAAATTTGTGCTAATTCTCCGGCAATACAGCCTGAACATTCAGGTTACTTAGGGCTAGAAATCCAGAAGGCTTTTGGCTGCATTGCAACTGGCAAAAAATATATTCAGGATCAATAAATCTAAGCGTCGTAAAGTTAAAGCATAGGAAATAGTTTATGTCGGTTCTAAGCGAGTGGGATATTATCAATGAGCTAGGTAGAGGGATATTTATTTATCCTTTTAAAGGGAGAGAACATAGCATCAGAGGTTGCTGTTTACGCCTAACGGCAAGTGAATATGCTTATACATTTAACATAGATCAACAGACTCAACAGAAACAAACATTGCTTTTAAAAGATCGACAGGATAATAAACTTATTAAAATTCCAAGCCGAAAAACAGCTATAATATGGACTAATGAGTCAGTATTTGTTAACAATTATTTATGTGGAGTAATTCATTCACAAGTAAAATTAGTGTCACAGGGAATAGGACATCTTGGAACAAGAGTTAATCCTAATTATGGAGGTGTGATGGCTATAGCTCTTCATAATTTATCAGACAACGATATACAGATTAAAGTAGGTGATACTATTGCATATTTAAGAATTCATAGGTTGAGTTCAAAATCTTCTTTTTCTTCGGCATATAGAGACGATCCTGGTAAGCTTCATGATGCTATTCCTGAAGACTATCCAACACCGCCGGAACTTAGAAGCTGGTTAAACGATTCACAAAATCTGTGGAGAAAAGGAGATAAAAATGATATTTTAAAAGCGTTAGAGCAATCGTCTGAATATAAAAAAGCCAAGGATGAGCTTAAACAGAAATCTATTCGCTACCGTTTAGTTTTTAAGTATTTGCCACAGTGGGAACCGATGGTTTGGGCTACGATTGTCGCGGCATTAGCAGCAATTGGGGGAGCAATTGGGACATGGGTAGCAGTTTTGAAACCTTCTTCACCACCTTCTTTTGATCCAAAACCAATCATCACACCAAAGACACAAATAGCACCCACCCCTAAAGCAACCTCTGTTCCAAAATAATACTGTTGAGAAAGCGTAAAAATCAATGAACAAAGTATATATATCTGGTGCTTTAACAGGAATTGAGAAACCAGCAGAAGTCAAGAGTTTCTATGAAGCCATTGGTCTGCTTTGCCAAGAAATAGGTTTTCAAGCGTATGTTCCACATATGTATACCGATCCCATCAATAACCCTGACATTAGTCCTAGCCAAGTATTTGAGAGAGACAAACATCAAGTTAGTACATCAGATTTAGTCATTGCTTACCTTGGCTCCTTCTCTTTTGGTGTGGGAATGGAGCTAGCTTATGCTGAAATGAATAATATTCCTATTGTGATTATTTATGAAAAAGATAAAGTTATATCAAGATTTCCACTGGGTATCCCTACAGTAATTGCTGAAGTTCAGTTTCAGACTTATGAAGATGCTTTGAACCAACTTAAAAACGTTTTGGAACAGAAAAAAATACAGCAGCTTATGAATAAAACCTATCAAAGACCAAATTGGGATGAATACTTTTTGATGTTGGCAAAATTGGCCGCAACGCGATCGACTTGTCTGGCATTTCCCGTCGGCGCGGTAATCGCTAAAAACAGGCAAGTTTTAGCTACGGGTTACAACGGTTCCCCCTCAGGTTCGGTACACTGCACGGCTCAAGGCTTCTGCTATCCGGGTTTGAGCAGTTGCGATGCTAGCAAAACTTTGCCGTCGCGGGCGGTTCACGCTGAAGCAAATGCGATCGCCACTGCTGCCAAACACGGCATATCTACGGCTGGAGCTAGCATTTATGTGACTTTAGAACCCTGCATTTATTGTTTGAAATTAATTATTTCCGCCGGCATTCGCGAAGTATTTTACGAAACTGTTTTTAACAGCGGAGAAAAGGCGGCCTTGAGAGATTCTTTTATAGCCGATGGTATTGTTGAATTCAAACAAATTAAGCTATCTGAAAGTACAGCAAAAAGATCGGCTTCATTTCTGCTGAATCCTACATCTGTTCCAAAAGACGATCGACCATTCGGTTCGTAGTCAGGACTTTAGTCCGCATTCAAGAAGGACTAAAGTCCTCACTACAAACCTTCTCTCTTGGGTTGGTAGTGAGGACTTCAGTCCGCATTAAAGAAGGACTAAAGTCCTCACTACAAACCTTTTCAATCAAACTCATTCACAGCTTGCAAATAGTCGATCGCCGCATCTATCCTCGAACTATACTTAAAAGCAAACTGATCGAACCAATATCTCTCATCGGAATTTTTATCCAAATTCTTCAGCCAAACCTGAGCTTGCCTAACTTTCTGCCTGTGCGTTTGTACGTCTAACTCTGACTGCACAATCTTTTCTGCTGGCTGCGGTGCTAGTGCCGTCACTTCCTGAGGTTTATTTTCTGCTTCGTGCAGAGGCTGAAGCGGTTGTTGTGCAGCCACTTCCTGAGCTTTATTTTGTGCTTCGTATTCAGCCTTGATTTCAGCTAAATCCTTGTCAAAAGTACCAGAATACTTGATATCTGCTGTTTTAAAAGTTTGATTTGACGGCACTGCTGCTGGTTGGGAAAGCGGTTGTGCTTCCACTGGCGGCTGACTTGGCGCGTCGCGATTTTTTTGAGATGCTTGATATTCTGCCCTAAGTTCAGCTAACAGGCGATCGATCGATTCCATGACTTAAAACCCCCTTTAAAAAATCCTGCCCAGCAACCAGGCACAAATATAGTCCCGCAAACAACCCGCAGCCTCCTCAATCAGTTATTGCATTCAGCAATACTTCCGTCAGGGTCATTCCTTCGATATCATCCATCGTCACTGTATCAACGATATCGAATTTAGCTCCGGCGCTTTGCAGTTCGTCATCCAATATCTTGAGAAACTTAGTCGCTTCCGGGGCATTCCCTACTTGAATGAAGGAAATCGCCAGCTCTTCATCTCGATCGAGCTTCCGCGATGCCTCTATAATTGTTTTCATTACTTCCTTGCGATCGTCCGGTTCGCCGTCCGTCACCACTAATATGGTTTCGCCATTTGGCTTGGTCTTACCGGATGCTTTGCGCTGAAAATAATTGTTGAGAGAATCTAGCAGCACCGCAGCCAAATTTGTAGTCCCGGAAGGTTCGTTTTCTTGGAAGATTTGCACTACTTTAGCTGATGTTACATTTTCGTAGCGTTTGAAGCGACCAGAAAAAACGTAAACTGTGATGCCGTCTGGGTCAAGTTCTTCGCATTTATTCGCCAGTGCGACAGTCGATTCTTGCATCAGCGCCCAGCGACTTTTTCCTCCCATCTGGTCTTTGGTGTACATACTGCCGCTTTTGTCAATGATGATTGTATAATCGCGGTTCTGAAGCATAAGATTTTTCCTGTTAATTAAGAAGTTTTTCCCAAAAAGAGCAAAACCAGCGAGCATAAGCGGTTGAGCTTGATTTTGCTCGCTGCGTTTTTTTAGTTGATTTGCGATCGCAAATACCCGAATTTAAGCTGCAACTAAAGCGTTTTTAAGCGGCTTCCAGCTAAAAGCTCGATCGCCCCCCATCTCTACTGCTATTTTAACTCGCGGCTCTAGCGTCGGCAAAACAGTCAAATACTCAACTTCCTGACTCGACAAAACCTGCCCTTCAATAATCCAAAGCACCAGTCCTTTTGATTTTGGCGGCAAATTATCTAATTGAGTTTGCAACATCGGAGGTACATAGTAGGTGTAACCCACAGCCCCTTCATTACCAGTAGTTTTCTTGCCCAAATGCGGCGGCCGCACCCCGTGAACTCCGGTCAAATACATCGCCAAATCGCCCAAACCCCGCGCCGTAATCGTGTACGCACCGTAGCCGGCAGCCCGCAGCCGTCGCAGGTAACGGCCCTCAAATCCTCCCTCTAAAGGAACGTACAGGGCTAGCGACCCCGACTTTTCCAAATCCCGAATCATATCCGCACCAGTTGTAATCAGTCCCATAAATTTGTCTAGCCTGCTGTTTAAAATTTGGTCGATCGCCCATTGCGAGCTTAAAGTATTATAAATGCTAAAGCTGAGGCGAAAAGTTATCAAAAAAGGCCTTGACAAATAACAAACACTTCATGTAATATTGTTAACTGGCGCTGTGAAAGGATACTGAGTAGCTTGCTATTCAAGTCCTAGCCCAAATAAGCAAGACCGACATTAAACTCGGAGATCGAATAGGTAAAAAACCTAGAATCTCAACCCTTGCAAGACTTCCACAAGCTCGCTCCCAAATTTAAAACTCAAATTTTAAACACCGAGGAAAGCTGTTGGTTGATAACAGTTAATTGCAGGAACACTGAAATAGATGTTTCTGCACAAGAGCAAGCGGATTGACGTAAACTTCGCAATCCGAAACCTCTTGCGTAAATAAAAGGAAAAAAATCCGTGTCTGTAGGCATTCTTGGCACTAAACTAGGCATGACTCAAGTGTTTGACGCTGAAGGGAGAGCAATCCCCGTCACCGTCATACAAGCAGGGCCTTGTACAGTAACTCAAATCAAAACTAAACAAACTGATGGCTACACTGCCATTCAGATTGGATACGAAGAAGTAAAACCAAAGGCTCTCAACAAGCCAGAATTGGGACACCTTGCCAAGTCGGGGGCGAATCCATTGCGCCACTTGCACGAATACCGCTTGGAAGATACCAGTTCCTTTGAATTAGGCCAACAAGTAAAAGCAGACGCTTTTACACCGGGACAAATCGTAGATGTCATCGGTACCAGCATCGGTAAAGGTTTTGCAGGCTTTCAAAAGCGCCACAACTTCAAACGCGGCCCCATGTCTCACGGTTCTAAGAATCACCGCGAACCTGGATCGATCGGACCTGGAACCACTCCCGGACGCGTCTATCCCGGTAAAAGAATGGCAGGACGCATGGGCAACGTTCAAGTTACCGTCCGCAAACTGACAATTGTCCGGGTGGATGCAGAGCAGAATTTGTTGCTGATCAAGGGAGCAGTTCCCGGAAAAGCTGGCGCCTTAGTCAATGTTGTTCCTGAGAAAAAAGTTGGGTGGTAGTTATTGGTTATTGGTTATTTGTTATTGGTTATTGGTTATTAGCAACAACTAACAACTAACAATCAACAAATAACAACCAACAACTGACAACTAACAACTAACAACCAACAACTGACAAAGGAAAAAGGACAAAAGATATGGTTAACTGTGTAGTGCGAAATTGGCAAGGCGAAGAAGTTGGAGAAACAACTTTAGAGCTTCGCGTAGCCAAAGAAGAAAATGCGTCTCACATCGTTCACAGAGCCTTGAGACGGCAAATGGTCAACGCCCGTCAAGGGAATGCTTGCACCAAAACTCGATCGGAAGTTAGAGGCGGCGGCCGCAAACCCTGGCGTCAAAAAGGCACAGGTCGAGCCAGAGCAGGTTCGATCCGTTCTCCGTTGTGGCGGGGCGGCGGTGTCATCTTCGGACCGAAACCCAGAGACTTTGAAGTCAAAATGAACAAAAAAGAACGCCGTCTCGCTTTGCGGACAGCATTCTTTAGCCGTACCGAAGACATCATTGTGGTTGAAGAATTTGCAGAGCAATTTCCGAGACCGAAAAGCAAAGAATTGCTAAGTGCGATCGCCCGTTGGGGTATCGAAGCCCATAAAAAAGTTCTGTTAATCTTGCCAGAACCGCAACTCAACGTTTACCTGTCAGGACGCAACATCGAATTAGTCAACGTCATCTTGGCAACTTCTCTGAATGTTTACGACGTTCTCGCGGCTGACAAAATAATCGTCACCTCTACAGCCATAGCAAAAATTCAGGAGATTTACGGTGAGTAAAATCGACCCCCGCGACTACGCAGATTTGATCCAGCGTCCGATTCTCACCGAGAAAGCTACCCGAATGATGGAATTAAATCAATTCACATTTGACGTAGCGCCAAAAGCGACCAAGCCTCAAATCAAAGCTGCAATCGAAGAACTATTTAAGGTCAAAGTCATTGGCGTCAACACCCAAAACCCGCCGCGAAAAAAGCGCCGAGTAGGTAAATTCGTCGGCTTTAAACCTTGCTACAAGCGAGCAACAGTAACTCTGCTAGACGGAGACTCGATCCGCAAACTCCTATTCCCAGAAGTTTAGCCAATTTTGGATTTTAGATTTTAGATTTTAGATTCCAGTTAACTGATGCAAACTTCCCATCCAGGAAACTCGCAAGTTAACTTAATCCCAAATCTAAAATCCAAAACTGTCAAGTCCAAAATCCCAAGTCTAAAATCTAAAATCTAAAAGCGATTATGGGCATTCGTTCTTACCGACCTTATACCTCCAGCACCCGGGAACATACCGTCTCGGACTTCGCTGAGATTACCAAGTCAGAGCCTGAAAAGTCTCTAACTAGCAACAAGCACACCAAACAAGGCCGCAACAACCGAGGCGTCATTACCTGTCGCCACCGGGGAGGCGGTCACAAACGGCTTTATAGAACGATCGACTTCCGCCGCGACAAACACAGCATTCCTGCTACCGTCAAGGCGATCGAATATGACCCCAACCGCAACGCCCGCATCGCCCTTTTGTTCTACAAAGACGGCGAAAAACGGTACATCCTGCACCCGCTCAACTTAAACGTCGGTACAGTAATTGTCTCAGGCCCAGACGCGCCGATCGAAATTGGCAACGCCCTACCCCTGAAGAACATTCCCCTCGGTACCAGCGTCCACAACGTCGAGCTAGTACCAGGAAAAGGCGGACAAATCGTCCGTTCCGCAGGCTCCAGCGCTCAGCTAATGGCAAAAGAAGGTAGCTACGTCACCCTCAAACTGCCATCCGGCGAACAACGGAAAGTCCGCGCCGACTGCTACGCTACGATCGGTCAAGTTGGCAACACAGACGCCAGAAACATCAGCCTCGGTAAAGCAGGCCGTACCCGCTGGAAAGGTCGCAGACCAACCGTTCGCGGTAGTGTAATGAACCCGGTGGATCACCCGCACGGTGGTGGCGAAGGCAGAGCGCCCATCGGGCGTCCGGGGCCTATGACTCCTTGGGGCAAACCAGCATTGGGTGCCAAAACTCGAAGCAAAAACAAGCGCAGCGACGCTTTAATCGTCCGGCGCCGTCGCAAATCTTCCAAGCGTGGGAAGGGCGGCAGACAAAGTTAAGGAAGAAGGAAGAAGGAAGAAGGAAGAAGGAAGAAGGAAGAAGGAACAACGAAAAAGTTGTCCGTACTCTTTTATTCCTGCAACTTTCTTCCCTATTCAATTCCAACTACTAATTACTAATTACCAAAACCATGTCTCGATCGTTAAAAAAAGGCCCATTTGTCGCAGATCATCTGATGACAAAGATTGAAAAACTCAACGCCGCAGGCCAAAAACAAGTAATTAAAACTTGGTCGCGATCTTCCACAATCCTGCCTCAAATGGTAGGTCACACGATCGCAGTTCACAACGGCAGACAGCACGTCCCAGTCTACCTGACAGACCAAATGGTAGGTCACAAACTCGGAGAATTCTCCCCCACTCGCACCTTTAGAGGTCACGCGAAAAGTGGTGATAAAAAGGCGAAAAGATAGCCAAATTAGGTGACAGGTAATAGGTAATCGAAATTTTTTCATTCAATTACCAATTACCTTTTTCCCAATTGCCAATTACCTACTTACCCAAATCGAAATGGTTATAGATACCACATCCGAAATTAAGGCGATCGCCCGTTACATCCGGACATCGCCCTTCAAAGTGCGCCGAGTCCTCGACCAAATTCGCGGCAAAAGCTACCAAGAAGCGCTGATTTTACTCGAATTCATGCCCTACCGCGCCTGCGAACCAATCGTTAAAGTTTTGCGATCGGCAGTAGCCAACGCCGAACACAACGCAGGATTGGACAAAACCAAGCTCGTAGTCTCTCAAGCTTACGCAGACCAAGGCCCAGTCCTCAAACGCTTTAGACCCCGCGCTCAAGGTCGCGCCTACCAAATCCGCAAGCCAACTTGCCACATTACGGTAATAGTTGCTCCGCTTTTAGAAGACTAAACCACGGAAAAACGTAATAGGTAATAAACAGCTTAAAGTTGACCAAAAATCGGTAATCATCAATTACCAATTACCAGTTACCAATTACGAATTACCAATTAACTCATCAAATATTATGGGCCAAAAAATACATCCAATTGGTTTTCGTCTCGGCATTACCCAAGAGCACCGCTCTCGCTGGTTTGCTGACCCGAAAAACTATCCAGAACTCTTGCAAGAAGACTTCAAAATTCGCAAGTACGTCCGCAAAACCCTCAGTAATGCTGGTATTTCCTCGGTCAGAATTGAGCGCAAAGCCGATCAAATCGACCTAGAAGTCTTCACCGCCAGACCAGGCGTAGTCGTAGGCCGTGGCGGAGCAGGTATCGAAACTTTGCGCGTCGGTTTGCAGCAGCAACTCGGCAACAACCGCCAAATTCGCATCAACGTCGTTGAAGTTCAGCGCGTAGACGCCGATGCCACACTGATCGCAGAATATATCGCCCAGCAACTAGAACGGCGCGTATCCTTCCGCCGAGTAGTCCGCCAAGCAATCACCCGCGCTCAAAAAGTCGGCATTCAAGGCATCAAAATTCAAGTTAGCGGACGCCTCAACGGCGCAGAAATCGCCCGTACAGAATGGACGCGCGAAGGCCGAGTCCCCTTGCACACCCTGCGGGCCGACATCGACTATTCCTACTGCACCGCTCAAACCATCTACGGTATTCTCGGGATTAAAGTTTGGGTTTTCAAAGGCGAAATTATTCCCGGACAGGAACAAGAAGCCGCACCAAATGCAGCCGTGCCCCGCACCAAACAAAAGCGCCGCCGTCAGAACTTTGAAGATCGATCGAACGAAGGCTAACAGTCAATTGACAATTGACAGTTGACAGTTGACAGTTGACAGATCCCGGGCGAGTAAGTTCGTGCTGTCCGCTATACCGATTACCAATTACTGAATTCCCCAGTCATGTTAAGCCCTAAAAGAACAAAATTCCGCAAACAACAGCGCGGGCGAATGAGCGGTATTTCCACCCGCGGCAGCTCAGTTAGCTTTGGCGACTTTGCCCTCCAAGCCGTCGAACCAGCCTGGATCACTTCCCGCCAAATAGAAGCCGGACGGCGTGCCATGACCCGCTATATCCGCCGGGGTGGCAAAATCTGGATTCGCATTTTCCCCGACAAACCAGTCACCCAGCGCGCAGCAGAAACCCGGATGGGTTCTGGTAAAGGCGCACCGGAATTTTGGGTGGCCGTCGTCAAACCCGGTCGGATCATGTTTGAAATTGGTGGCGTCACTGAAGAAATTGCCCGCGAAGCAATGCGTTTGGCATCTTTCAAATTACCGATTAAAACCAAGTTCATCACCCGCGAAGAAAGCCCGTCATAGTGGCGATCGAAGGTAGAATTAGGTCTGCATTCGTCAGAAATTTAAAATCTGGCACGTACAACTTTTTTTCCCTTCGGTCTTCAGCATCAGAAAGAATTCTGTCTTCACTAGACCGCTAACGATAAAGCACACAACTATGTCTTTGACCAAGATTAAAGAAGCTAGAGAATTAAGCGATGCAGCAGTAGCAGAGCAAATTTTAGCCGTCAAGCGCCAACTAATGGACTTGCGGCTTCAGCAAGCTACCGGCCGCATGGAAAAGCCTCACCTGTTCAAGCACGCCAAACATCGGCTGGCTCAATTAATGACAGTTGAACGCGAACGCCAAATCGCTGCTGAGGCAGCTCTCAAGTCTGCTCCCACCGCAGTCAGCGAGTAGTTAGCAGCAGCCGAGCCGAGGTTCGCACAGTAGTTCAAAAAAACTCAATTGCACAACAACAATAGGTAGGTATGGCAGTTAAAGAACGAGTTGGCGTAGTAGTCAGCGACAAAATGAACAAAACCGTCGTGGTAGCGATCGAAAACCGCTCCTCCCACACCAAATACGGCAAAATCGTAGTCCGCACCAAGCGCTACAAAGCTCACGACGAAGAAAATAAGTGCAAATCGGGCGATCGTGTCCGCATCACTGAAACTCGCCCTCTGAGCAAAACCAAACGCTGGACGGTTGCTGAGATTTTCGGTGCAACAAAGGGTTAACAGTTAATTTCTAATTGCTCGCGTAGTGCGATCGGCTTTCTCGATCGATCGACCCTGTGATTAACCATCAATTAGCAGCAATTAGCACTTAGCAGTTAGCAAGCATCAAATTACCTTTTCCCCAATCACCATGATTCAACCCCAGACATACCTCAATGTCGCCGACAATAGCGGAGCCCGCAAGCTCATGTGCATCCGCGTATTGGGAGGCGGCAACCGTCGCTACGGCGGAGTCGGCGATGTCATCATTGCCGTCGTCAAAGACGCCATCCCCAATATGGCAGTCAAAAAATCCGATGTCGTCAGAGCCGTCATTGTCAGAACCCGCAAAGCCTTGCGTCGCGACAGCGGCATGAGCATTCGTTTTGACGACAATGCAGCCGTGATTATCAATCCCGAAGGCAACCCCAAAGGCACTCGCGTTTTCGGCCCAGTAGCCCGCGAACTGCGCGACAAAAACTTTACTAAAATCGTTTCCTTAGCCCCAGAGGTACTTTAAAATGTACGGAAAAAAGGGTAAACCAACTAGCGAACCGCAGCGCTACAGAATGCACGTCAAAGCAGGCGACACCGTGCAAATAATTACTGGCAAAGAGAAAGGAAAAGTCGGACAAATCTTAAAGACATATCCTAAAGTCAGCAAAGTAATTGTTAAAGGCGTAAATATCCGAACCAAGCACGTCAAACCCCAACAAGAAGGGGAATCGGGAAAAATCGTCACCTTTGAGGCTCCCATTCACAGCTCAAATGTGATGCACTATTCCGAAAAAGAGAAAGTCGCCAGCCGCGTCTGCTATACATTTAGTGAAGACGGCCGCAAACTGCGACAACTCAAAAAAACCGGAGAAATCCTCGATAATTAGTCATTAGTCCTCAGTCATTAGTCATTAGTCCTTAATTGGCAACTAACAACTGACAACTATCAACTGACAACTGACAAAGAACAATTCCCTGACCAAGCCCAGGGACAGTTAACGAAACACCAAAACTATGCCGGACAAACTCAAAGTTCTTTATCAAGGTAAAATCGTTCCCACACTGATGGATCAGTTTAAATATACTAATATCCATCAGGTTCCCAAACTTATCAAAGTTACCGTTAACCGCGGTTTGGGAGAAGCTTCTCAAAATGCTAAGGCACTGGATTCGTCGCTGAATGAAATTGCCATCATCACCGGACAAAAACCAGTGGTGACTCGCGCGAAAAAAGCGATCGCAGGCTTCAAAATCCGCAAAGGAGTACCAGTCGGCGTGATGGTGACACTGCGGGGCGATCGGATGTACGATTTTCTCGATCGGCTCATCAACCTCGCACTCCCACGCATCCGCGACTTCCGCGGCATCAGTCCCAAAAGCTTTGACGGGCGCGGCAACTACAGCTTGGGTCTGAGAGAACAGCTAATCTTTCCAGAAATAGAATATGACCGCATCGATCAAATTCGAGGCATGGACATTTCAATTATCACCACAGCAAACACCGACGAAGAAGGACGCGCCTTGCTCAAAGAAATGGGAATGCCCTTCCGGGACAACTAAGCAGTAGAGTAAGGATCTTTCACATGGCAGCTAACGATACCATAGCAGATATGTTGACGCGCATTCGCAATTCTTGCATGGCGCGCCACCAAACAACACAAATTCCAGCTACAAAAATGACCCGTAGCATCGCCCAAGTTCTCAAAAACGAAGGCTTTATCAGCGAATTTGAAGAAGCAGAACCAGAAGGCGTAAAGCGAACTATAGTGCTTTCTCTAAAGTACAAAGGTAAAACTCGCAAGCCCATTATCACGGCACTTAAGCGAGTCAGCAAACCAGGACTGCGCGTTTACTCGAACCGCAAAGAACTGCCCAGAGTATTAGGCGGAATTGGCATTGCCATTATCTCCACCTCCAGCGGCATTATGACCGATCGAGAAGCTCGACGCCAAGGTTTAGGCGGTGAAGTGCTTTGTTATGTTTGGTAGTCATTAGTCATTAGTCATTAGTCAGTCGATTTTAGATTTTAGATTAACTTGCAGCATTCAATCTGCAAGCTTAAACAAAAGTCTAAGATTTGGGGATTATCCACTCATGAGTGTCGGCGAATTGTACTTGTTTATTACGAGTCATTAATCACGCATACCATGGAAAAACACTCAAAAGTCGATCGCTAAAGACTAATAACTAGATACTAATAATCAAACACTAAAAACTAAAAACAAAGGACAAAAACTATGTCGCGAATTGGCAAGCGTCCGATTAGCATCCCCACAAAAGTCACCATCACCCTAGACGGTCAAAAAGTAGCCGTCAAAGGCCCTAAAGGTGAACTTTCCCGAGTAATCCCCGCCGAAATCCTCCTAGGAATGGAAGGCGAGACTTTACTCGTTACCCGCCGGGACGAATCTCGCGTCGCCAGACAATTGCACGGCCTCTGTCGCACCCTTGTCGCCAACATGGTCGAAGGTGTATCCCAAGGCTTTCAGCGTCGTCTGGAAATTATCGGCACAGGTTATCGGGCACAGGTTCAAGGACGGAACCTGATTTTAAACGTCGGTTACAGCAAGCCCGTTGAAATGCCTCCTCCAGAAGGCATCACCATGGCAGTTGAAGGCAACACCAACGTCATTGTCTCCGGTATTGACAAAGAACTCGTAGGCAACACAGCAGCCCGCATCCGCGCGGTGCGTCCGCCCGAAGTTTACAAGGGCAAAGGCATTCGCTACAGCGGCGAAGTCGTCCGGCGCAAAGCTGGTAAAACAGGCAAAACAGGTAAGAAGTAACCATGAAGCTTACTCGCAAAGAATCAGTCCACCGCAGACACCGCCGCGTGCGGCGCAAGGTATTCGGCACCGCCGAACGTCCCAGATTAGCGGTATTTCGATCGTCCAATCACATCTACGTCCAGGTAATCGACGACACGGCACAGCACACTTTGGCTGCTGCGTCAACCCTGGATCCAGAATTGAAAGCCGAACTCAGTTCGGGAGCCAACTGCAACGCCAGCACCCAAGTCGGTCAGTTGATTGCCAAACGGTGTTCCAGCGCTGGCATAGTCAAAGTCGTATTCGATCGCGGAGGCAACCTCTATCACGGTCGCGTTAAAGCCCTCGCCGACGCAGCTCGCGAAGCCGGGTTAGACTTTTAGGAAGAAGCAAGAAGGAAGAAGGAAGAAGGAAGAAGGAAGAAGGAAGAAGGAAAAGAGAATCTATAACAAAATTCTTAATTCCTAATTGTTAATTTCTCTATACCAACTACCAATTACTAATCCTCAATTCCCCAAGGACAAAACATGGCAGAACAAAAAGAACAGCGCAACAAGAAAAAAAGCAATAACAACAAAGGGCGCGAAAAAGAATCCGAATGGCAAGAACGGGTTGTTCAGATTCGTCGCGTTACCAAAGTAGTTAAAGGCGGTAAAAAACTCAGCTTCCGCGCCATAGTCATTATCGGCAACGAACGCGGTCAAGTTGGAGTGGGAGTCGGCAAAGCTAGCGACGTAATCGGTGCCGTTAAAAAAGGCGTCGCTGACGGCAAAAAGCACCTAATTGAAGTTCCCCTCACCAAATCAAACTCCATCCCTCACCCGATCAACGGTGCAGGTGGCGGAGCCAAAGTTATGATGCGTCCAGCAGCACCCGGAACCGGGGTAATTGCAGGGGGAGCAGTGCGAACTGTTCTCGAACTAGCAGGAGTCCGCAACATCTTAGCCAAACAGCTAGGTTCAGGAAATCCTTTAAACAACGCTAGAGCCGCAGTCAACGCCCTTTCCACTCTTCGCACCTTATCCGAAGTTGCTCAAGAGCGCGGAATTCCAGTAGAAAACCTCTACGGTTAAGGACTAGGGAACTGGAAATTGTCAGTTTTGAGTATTAAGTATTGAGTTTTGAATAAAAATCTTTCATTCCTCAAAACTCAAAACTCAAAACTACCAATTACCAATTACCAATTACCAATTACCAACTATCAAAACTATGAGATTGCAAGACGCCCGACCAAAAGCGGGTTCCACAAAACGCCCGCGTCGCTTGGGTAGAGGTATTTCTGCCGGTCAAGGCGCGAGTTCCGGTAAAGGGATGCGCGGTCAAAAAGCTAGAGCCGGTAGCGGCACTAGACCCGGTTTTGAAGGTGGTCAAAATCCTCTTTACCGCCGCCTGCCCAAGCTGAAGAGCTTCCCTTTAGTGAACCGGAAAGAGTACACTACCATTAATGTAAGTAAATTAGCATCACTGCCAGCAAACACAGAAGTTACTCTCACCTCTTTGATCGAAGCAAAAATTGTCACTACTGACGACGGGCCGCTGAAAATCTTAGGAGATGGCGAACTGAATGTGGCTCTGCAAGTGCGCGCGGCGGCCTTTACCGCAGGTGCTCGCACCAAAATTGAAGCCGCCGGCGGAAGTTGCGAAGTAGTTGCGTGAAGATTTGAGGTTTGAGAGTTTGTCCAAATCTCAAATCCTCTCTTCTTGCTATCAGAAAATGATTTAGTCGAAAATCCCAAATCTAAAATCCAAAATCGTAACTATGGACGTTAGTAAAGAGAAAGCGCCAACTGCACAAGAGACGTTCATGCAGATGGCTCAAGCTGCTGGTTTGCGGGGCCGCATCCTCGTCACCATTGGCTTATTGATTTTAGTGCGCCTGGGTGTTCACTTGCCAGTCCCCGGCATCGATCGCGCCGCCTTTGCCCAAAACGTCCAAAATAGCCCTTTAATTGGCTTTTTGGACTTGTTTTCAGGAGGCGGGCTGTCAGCTTTGGGGATTTTCGCGCTGGGGATTTTGCCCTACATCAATGCTTCAATTATTGTGCAACTCCTAACTGCGGCTCTGCCAAGTTTAGAAGATATGCAGAAAAATGACGGCGAAGCAGGGCGGCGCAAGATTTCTCAAATTACTCGCTACGTTTCTTTGGGCTGGGCTATTCTGCAAAGCATTGGCATTGCGATTTGGGTCAGCCCTTTTGCTCAGACTCCATCGGCTTTTTTCATCCCCCAGACTGCTTTGGCTCTGACAGCAGGGTCGATGTTTGTGATGTGGATATCGGAAGTGGTGACGGAGCGAGGTATTGGAAACGGAGCATCACTGTTGATTTTTATCAACATTGTGTCGGTTTTACCGCGCTCTTTGGGACAAACTTTTGAATTGGCTCAAAGTGGCGACACGCAAGTTGTCGGCCGCGTAGTTGTTCTGCTGCTGGTCTTTTTGGTGACGATTGTCGGGATTGTTTTTGTTCAGGAAGGTACTCGCCGCATTCCGATTATTTCTGCCCGCCGCCAAGTCGGTCGCAAAGTTTATCGGGAGAGTCGCAGTTATCTACCCCTGCGCTTGAATCAAGGCGGAGTGATGCCGATTATTTTTGCATCTTCGGTGTTGATTGTGCCTTCTTTCCTTGCTCAGTCTCTCAATCAGCCGTTTTTGGTTCAAGTTGCTAATGTGTTGAGTCCGAACGGCCCTGCGCCTTGGGCTTACGCGCTGTTTTATCTGACTTTGATTCTGTTCTTCAGCTATTTCTACGCTTCGTTGATTGTCAACCCCGTAGATATGTCTCAGAACTTGAAGAAAATGGGTGCCAGTATTCCTGGGATTCGTCCCGGTCAGAAAACCAGCGATTATGTGGAGAAGGTTTTGAACCGTTTGACTTTCTTGGGAGCGATTTTTCTCGGTCTGGTAGCTATTGTACCAACGGCTGTCGAAAGCGCGATCGGCGTCCAAACTTTTAGAGGGTTTGGTGCAACTTCCCTACTGATTCTAGTGGGTGTGGCGATCGAAACTGCCAAGCAAATTCAAACTTACGTCATCTCCCAGCGATATGAAGGAATGGTGAAGTAATCGCAATGCAATTGATTTTTATGGGGCCTCCAGGGGCGGGAAAGGGAACTCAGGCTCAGGTTTTAGCCGCTCTCTGGAAAATACCCCACATTTCTACGGGTGACATCCTTCGCGCCTGCGTGGTGGCGAAAACTCCCTTGGGTGTAAAAGCTAAATCCTACATGGATGCTGGTGAGTTGGTTCCCGACGAGTTATTGATGGATATCGTCCAAGAACGCATGAATGAACCAGATGCTGGTGCGGGCTGGATTCTCGACGGATTTCCCCGTACTGTGGCGCAGGCAGCGTTTTTTGACAAACTGCTGTGTGATGTTGGTACTGAGGGAAGTAAGTCTGGAAAGGATTGCGATCTGCGAGCTGTCAATTTGGACGTACCTGACAATGTTTTGGTGACTCGCCTACTGTCGCGGGGCCGCCAGGATGACAATGAGGAGACGATCCGGCGCCGGTTGCAAGTTTATCGCGAGCAAACTGAGCCTTTGATTGAGTTTTATAGCGCTCGCGAACAGTTAGTTGCGGTTGATGGCGATCGCGATATGGAAGTAGTCACCGCAGAACTGCAACAAGCGCTCTCTGGCGACTCTTGAACCCTCGCAATACAGCTTGTTACTCACCAGCTTTTGCTAAGATATGTTAACTAGGAGCTTTTTGTGCTATCAGGTTTTGTGAGGGTTGCTAGAAACAGGATTGAACTCGATTTTACTTGCTACAACTTTACTCAAGTAAAGCTGAAGCAAGGGGTTAATTGAGTCAAGCAGTCGATCGAGTTACCCGAATTATTGCCCCGTTCGCCTTCAACCCGCCCAAAACGGATACAAGCCACCGACAATCGTCGAGATCCCAAATTTTAGACCGAAGTTCCTGCTCCTTTGATGCATCTGTGGAGTAAATCTAAAATCTAAAATCTAAAATCGGCCGCTCCTTACTTGGTAAATAGGTTTTGAAGCAAACGCTGGGACACTCCTAGTTAATCAAATGTAGAGTTGAGGTAAATACCAAATTGTCTAAGCAAGATTTAATTGAAATGGAAGGGACAGTGACGGAATCACTGCCGAATGCGATGTTTCGCGTTGACCTAGATAATGGGTTTAACGTGCTAGCTCACATTTCCGGCAAGATCCGCCGCAACTACATCAAAATTCTGCCTGGCGATCGCGTCAAAGTTGAATTAACTCCCTACGACTTGACCAAAGGCAGGATTACTTATCGCCTTCGGAAAAAATAGGCTTAGATAAAACTTTCTAAAAACTAATTCTAAGTTTAATTAGAGAGAATTTGGTAAAAAGCTTCAAATTTATGCTATAATGCTACGTTTGTAGTGTTGCCGAGAAGGGCGTCAACAACCCAGCGGCGTACCGGGTTAAGTCATTGCTACGCCGTTTAAGTATCGATCGCCAACATTCTGGCGCAAGCGAACTTTACCCAGCAATGGGAGTGGGTGCAAGCGATCTCCTTCAAAAAACAACCCGCACTTTATACAATTTAATCGAGGAGAGGCCTACACCTTGCCCAGCCTCTCCTCCCACCGCTCTACGGGCAAGCGTGCGTGCTCTCCGGTAGAGCGGGGTTCTCCAGGCAGGAAGAAAGATGAAAGTTCGAGCATCTGTCAAAAAAATTTGTGAAAAATGTCGCGTCATCCGCCGTCGCGGTCGAGTGATGGTGATATGTACTAACCCGAAACACAAACAGCGCCAAGGTTAGAAAACGGGAAAATTGGGCTGGGCAATGCACGCAGGTGCTGCCTAATTCAATATTGTAGCCAAATAGGAAAACTAGGGAGACAAAAAGTGTGGCACGGATTGCCGGTGTAGACCTTCCACGCGATAAGCGCGTCGAAATAGGTCTGACATACATTTACGGAATAGGTCTGTCGCGGGCCCAAAAAATTATCGCTGCAACAGGCGTAAATCCTGACACTCGCGTCAAGGATTTAACAGAGGCCGACGTGACTACTCTACGGGCTCATGTAGAAAGCACCTACCAAATCGAAGGAGACCTCCGGCGCTGGGAGTCAATGAACATCAAGCGCCTGATGGATATCGGGACTTACCGCGGTCGGCGTCACCGTTTGGGTCTGCCGGTGCGGGGTCAACGAACCCGTACCAACGCCAGAACCCGTCGCGGCGTCCGCCGTACAGTGGCGGGCAAGAAAAAAGCACCGTCCAAGAAATAACAGCAGTTTGCAGGAAATTTATGTTCCTGCTGACTGTTTCCCCGCCTTTGGGGAGAGTAATTCAATGAAAACGATAAAGAGACTAATATGCCGCCACGACAACAAACAGGCAAGAAATCTGGTGCAAAAAAGCAGAAGCGTAACGTACCGAATGGGGTAGGCTACATCCAGTCTACCTTTAACAATACGATTGTGACTATTACCGACCTAAATGGCGAAGTAATATCCTGGGCATCAGCAGGTTCCAGCGGTTTCAAAGGAGCTAAAAAGGGTACTCCCTTTGCAGCTCAAACAGCAGCAGAAAGTGCAGCCCGCAGAGCCAATGACCAGGGAATGCGCCAAATAGAAGTAATGGTAAGCGGGCCGGGAGCAGGTCGAGAAACTGCAATTCGGGCCTTGCAAGGGGCGGGACTGGAAATTACCCTGATTAGAGATGTTACCCCAATTCCTCACAACGGCTGTCGCCCTCCCAAGCGGCGTAGAGTCTAAAACGATTTGAGATTTTAGATTTTAGATTTTGGATATTGGCTAACTGCTTAAAGTCAAAAACTAATGGTTCTAACTGTTGCCCCGTCCATCCAAAATCCGAAATCCGTTCAGGGGTATGCTCTGCAATCTAAAATCCAAAATCAAAAATCCAAAGTGGAAAAGGGAGGTCACTCCGTGGCGCAGTTTCAAATTGAATGTATAGAGTCTAACACTGACAAAGACCGCAGTCAGTACGGAAAATTTGTTCTAGAACCGCTCGATCGCGGTCAGGGAACAACTGTTGGGAATGCGCTCCGGCGAGTTCTGCTGTCAAATTTGGAAGGAACAGCAGTAACTTCAGTCCGCATCGCGGGCGTCAATCACGAGTTTGCCACGATCGAAGGGGTACGTGAGGACGTTCTGGAAATTCTCCTGAACATGAAAGAGGTTGTTCTAAAAACTCATTCCCAGCAGCCACAAATCGGTAGGTTGCGGATTGAGGGGCCAGTTACAGTTACTGCCGATCGATTCGATTTGCCCTCTGAGGTGGAATTGATCGATAAATCGCAGTACATTGCGACTCTCTCACCGGGATCTGTTCTGGAAATGGAATTCAGAATTGAAAAAGGCATCGGATATCGAGCAGTAGACCGCAGTCGCGATGATGGGTCGGCTTTGGATTTTCTCCAAATTGACGCCATCTTTATGCCGATTCGCAGAGTCAACTACAGCGTGGAAGATGCTCGGCTCGGTGGCAGTTCTGAGAAAGACCGGCTGGTTATGGAAATCTGGACTGATGGCAGCGTGACTCCTCAAGAAGCTCTGAGTCAATCTGCACACATCCTGGTAGATTTATTTGCACCTCTCAAAGACATCACCCAAGATTCTCTCAAACCCGAGTATCCAGGTGAGGCCGATCCTACGAGCCAAATTCCGATCGAAGAATTGCAGTTGTCAGTCCGGGCTTACAACTGTCTCAAGCGGGCTCAGATCAACTCAGTTGCAGACTTATTGGATTATACCCAAGAAGACTTGCTCGAGATTAAGAACTTCGGGCAGAAGTCCGCAGAAGAAGTGATTGAAGCTTTACAAAAACGCTTGGGCATTACTTTGCCACAGGAAAAATCAGCTAAAAGTTAATCAACGGGTAACGGGTAAAAAAGTTCTGCATTTTCAGTGCGTGAGTTCTTCAGAACCAAGAAGAATTCACCCCCGAGTTCGCAGACTGTCTATCCCCGCGCCCAATTACCAATTACCAATTACCAACTGCTATGCGTCACCGCTGTCGCGTCCCCCAACTAAACAAACCGGCTGACCAGCGCCGCGCCATGTTGCGCTCGCTGACCACCGAATTAATCCGCCACGGTAAAATCACTACCACTCTCGCCCGCGCCAAAGCGCTGCGTCCAGAAGCGGACAGAATGATTACCTTGGCCAAAGATGGCTCCTTGGCCGCTCGCCGGCAAGCTATGGGCTATATCTATGACAAACAGTTAGTACACGCCTTGTTTGAGGCTGCCCAAGAACGGTACGGCTCGCGCAACGGGGGCTACACCCGCGTAGTGCGAACTGTCCCCCGCCAAGGAGACAATTCCGAAATGGCGATCGTTGAACTGGTTTAATGCAATTTTGGGTGGGAGATTTTTGATTTATGACTGACAATCCAAAATCCCCAATCGAAAATGCCCGATCGACACAACGCATTGCTTTGGTAATCCAATACCTCGGCACTGACTTTCACGGTTGGCAGCGACAGCCGAACCAGCGTACAGTACAAGAAGAAATTGAAACAACAATATCGAATGTGCTGGAACGCCCGGTAACGCTGTACGCGGCCGGGAGAACTGATGCGGGAGTTCACGCCGCTGCTCAAGTAGCCCATTTTGATGCTGATGGCCCAATTCCGGCTCACCGCTGGGCAAGCGTTCTCAACTCTCGACTGGCAAAAGATATTTTAATTCGAGCTTCGGCAAAGGTGGAACCTACCTGGCACGCTCGGTTCTCAGCCAGTTGGCGGCGCTATCGCTACACCCTTTATACAGACCCGATTCCTAATCTGTTTGTGCGTCCTTATGCTTGGCACTGCTATCACGCACCTGTGGACGAATCTTTGATTCAGGCAGCTTTGACACCGCTAATCGGGCGCCATCACTTGGCTGCTTTCCACCGGGCAGGGTCTGCTCGCCCCCATTCTTGGGTGGACGTACAAGCGGCAGAGTGTCACCGTTCTGGGCCTCTTATCTATATTGAGGTTCAGGCGAGCGGGTTTCTGTACGGGATGATGCGGCTGCTGGTGGGGTTGCTGGTGCAGGTGGGTCGGGGGGAAAGGGCGATCGACAATTTCACTGATATCTGGGTCAACGAACGCCGAGAAATGGTAAAATACGCCGCTCCCGCTCAAGGTTTATGCCTGTTGCGGGTTGGCTATCAGGACTTTCCCTTTCCCACCGATGTTTGGTACGACACTCAGCCCAAATTAGTTATTGGTTATTAGTTATTAGTTATTAGTTATTGGTTATTAGTTATTGGCAACAACTAACAAATAACAACTAACAAATAACAACTGACAACTAACAAATAACAATTAACAAATAACAACTGACAACTAACAATGAACAAAACTTACGTCCCTACTAAAGACTCCCTAGAGCACAAGTGGTACGTGGTCGATGCCGCCGACCAGCGCCTGGGCCGTCTGGCAACAGAAGTTGCCATGCACCTCCGGGGCAAACACAAACCCACTTACACTCCTTCCATGGATACCGGCGATTTCGTAATTGTCATCAATGCTGACAAAATCGCTGTTACTGGCAAAAAACGCACCCAAAAAATCTACCGCCGCCACTCTGGCAGACCGGGCGGCATGAAAACAGAAACTTTTGCCAAATTGCAAGCACGTTTGCCCGAAAGAATTGTCGAAGAAGCGATTCGGGGAATGCTGCCTCACACATCTCTGGGCAGACAACTGTTTACTAAGTTGAAAGTGTACGCTGGCCCTAACCACCCGCACGCAGCTCAACAACCAGAAGAATTAATTGTTCACACGATTCCGGGAGGAAATGAGTAATGCAAGCAACAGATACCGGCCGCGCTGTGTACTGGGGTACAGGCCGCCGCAAGTGTTCCGTAGCGCGGGTACGTTTGGTTCCCGGCACAGGCGTACTGACTGTCAATGGTAAAGAGGGAGATTTGTACCTGCAATTCAACCCCACTTATTTGGCACTCGCTAAGGCTCCTTTGGAAACTTTGGGTCTAGAAAATGAGTACGACATTTTGGTGAAAGTCGAAGGCGGCGGCCTGACAGGTCAAGCTGACTCGATTCGTTTGGGTGTCGCTAGAGCACTTTGTCAGTTAGACCCGGACAACCGGAAACCTCTGAAGATTGAGGGCTATTTGACTCGCGACCCGCGGGCTAAAGAACGTAAAAAGTACGGTTTGCGGAAAGCTCGCAAGGCTCCTCAATACTCGAAACGTTAAACAGTTGACAGTTGACAGTTGACAGTTGACAGTTGACAGTTGAGCTTTTTAATACTGGGATTTAACTCTCCGCTAAGCCCTAGCGTAGTTCTCAAAACAATTCGGCTTCCTGGAGTGGAGGTTTTAAACCCTGAATATTTGCTAAGAGCAAGGAAGAGGGAAGAGGGAAGAAAGAAAAATTTTCTAGATTCCATCCTCCTTTTTTCAAGGTTTTTTTCAGATTCCTGATTCTGGTTTTCAAAGCAGATAGGGCAAAATTACGGCTGTTGTTGGCGTACAAGTCCGATGACGGCTAAAATGGTTGTAAAGTCAAAAATTAGAGAGTAAAAAAAATGGCGAAAGAAGGCATTCACCCTGAGTGGTATCCCGAAGCTCAGGTTTATTGCAACGGCGAACTTGTGATGACTGTTGGTTCGACTAGACCAAAGCTTCAAGTTGATGTCTGGTCGGGAAATCATCCTTTTTATACTGGCACTCAGAAGATTATTGATACTGAAGGTCGTGTGGAACGCTTTATGCGGAAATACGGCATGACGGAAGTAGAAATGCCGAAGGCAGATGCTATGTCGGGGCCGCTGAAAATGGAAGACCCGAAAGCAGATGCTGCTAAGGCTGCTGCTAAAGGCAAAAAGAAGAAGTAGCCGGATTGTCATTTGTCCGCAGTCGGTTGGAAGTAGTTTTTTTCTACTGGTAACTGACTGCTCTCGGATTTTGGATTTGAGATTTGAGATTGCTACGGCCCTTCCGCTGAGGAAAGATCGCGATTCTATCCCAACTTCTCTTCAATTCTAAAATCTAAAATCTAAAATCTATCCGCCCTCGGATTGGAGAGCTTAGACTGAAGAGTTGCTACGGCCCTTCCGCTGAGGAAAGATCGCGATTCTATCCCAACTTCTCTTCAATTCTAAAATCTAAAATCTAAAATCTAAAATCTCGCAATCGATTGACGGAGGACATTTGACATGGCTGAATCTTATTTGCTGGATAAATTGAAGTCGGTAGAGCAAACTTTTAATGAGTTGACTCGCCGCATGGCTGACCCGGATGTCGCCAGGGATAATTATGAGTTCCAACGGGTGGCAAAAGCTCGATCGTCCTTGGAGGAAGTGGTCGATACTTTTGACCTGTGGAAAACTACTCAGGAAGATTTGGTGGGCGCGCGGCAAGTTCTTAAGGAAGCTGCGAGCGATCGAGAAATGCAGCTTATGGCCGGGATGGAAGTTGAGGAACTTGAGTCGAAGCTGGAGAGTTTGGAAAGTCGTTTGAAGGTGTTGCTGCTACCGCGCGATCCGAACGATGACAAGAATATTATGCTGGAAATTCGGGCGGGTACTGGCGGAGATGAGGCTAGTATTTGGGCGGGTGATTTGCTGCGGCTGTATTCGCGCTACGCTCAAACTGAAGGCTGGCAGGTGAAGTTGGTGAGCGAGTCACTGGCGGACATGGGTGGTTTTAAAGAGGTGATTCTGGAAATCACGGGGGATAGCGTTTATAGCAAGCTGAAGTTTGAGGCTGGAGTGCACCGGGTGCAGCGAGTGCCGGTGACTGAAGCTGGTGGCCGGGTGCATACTTCGACGGCGACGGTGGCGGTGATGCCGGAGGTGGATGAGGTGGAGATTCATATCGATCCGAAGGATATTGAGATGAGTACGGCTCGATCGGGCGGTGCTGGCGGCCAAAACGTGAACAAGGTTGAAACTGCTGCGGATTTGTTTCACAAGCCGACGGGGATTCGGATTTTCTGTACTGAGGAGCGCAGTCAGTTGCAGAATAAGGAGCGGGCGATGCAGATTTTGCGGGCTAAGCTCTATGAGATGAAGTTGCGGGAGCAGCAGGATGAGGTGAAGTCACGGCGTTTGGCTCAGGTTGGTACTGGTTCGCGATCGGAAAAAATTCGCACGTACAACTATAAGGATAACCGGGCTACCGACCACCGTTTGGGGGAGAATTTTTCGCTCAATAGTGTTTTGGAAGGGGATATTGAGGAGATTATTCAGACTTGTATTTCTCAGGATCAGCAGGAACGTTTGGTCGAGTTGGCTGCTTCTACTTCTAATTAATTGGTTGATGGGGAACTTAGGCGCATTGTTTGCTGAGCCTTTGTTCCCTGATGACTTGACGGATGTGGTTGAGTAGGGCTTCCCAAATTGCATCGCCGATCGCCACTGGATACTTGAAATGTTCGAGGTCGTACTGTACGATGATTTCTAGGGGTGCGAGAGTTTGCTGGTTTCGACAACTGGCAATTGTGGCGATCGTCTCCTGCTGCCATCTGGCAAATAGTCTGTAGCTGAAAAAGGAACTGCATTTTTGTCCTTTCTTGTTCAGGTAAACGACTATTACTTGATGTTGTTTGGGGTAAACTTTGACTATGCGGTTGACGGGCATTCTCAGAGCTTCGGCGGCTTCCATTTTGGAGATTTGCCAGCGCTGGGGTTTGAGCCAACCGGAGGCTGTCAGGCTTTGACGGGTGTTGCGTGTCCTGTGCGCGTTGTCGCTGCGTCTCTTGGTCATTTTTGGTTCCCCTGATATCTGTATGCGGTTTCAAAGTTTGATCGGGCTGTCCCCTTGTGTTGGGTTCTTAGCTCAGAATCATTCGTTTAGCGACTCCTTCGGCGTATCCCAACTTAAGTTGTAATTATTAGTTTACTTGCAATCAGCCCTTGTGTCAAGTGTAGTTATGAATTGCAAGTGGAAAATTCTGGAGTTGGGAAGTAAACTGAGTTATGTGGCATTAAGTAGTGACGGCAGTTGTGAACGCAGAAGCTAAGAGAAAATTGATCGAGATTGTCAAACTAGCTCGCGGTTCTATGAGTCAGCGGGCATTCGGCCAGCTTCTGGGCGTCTCTGCGACTGCGGTTCAGTTGTGGGAAAAAGGTCAGAGCATCCCAGATACAGAAAATTTAGCTCAGATTGCTGTGAGGGCTGGGTTTACACTT
This sequence comes from Microcoleus sp. PH2017_34_RAT_O_A, assembly GCF_020737885.1. Classification (NCBI taxonomy): domain Bacteria; kingdom Bacillati; phylum Cyanobacteriota; class Cyanophyceae; order Oscillatoriales; family Microcoleaceae; genus Microcoleus; species Microcoleus sp. PH2017_34_RAT_O_A. The sequence goes on from NZ_JAEQDD010000001.1 coordinate 363,732, forward strand.
GAAGAGCTGCTCGCTCATTTGGAAGGCAAGCCCATGCTTGAACCAGTAGATACCAACGATTTGCTTAAGAAAATTCAATGTATACCCATTAGTGAGTTAGCAGTCATTGGTAGAGCCGTGATGGATAGGCTCGCGGCGGCGGCTGAGTCGTCTGGGAAATATAGTTGATGTATCTGTTCGTAAGTAGACTCGTAGATACGATCGCATAGCTTTTAAGTCGTGAACATCCAAAATAGAGAAAAACTTAGTGAAATCATCAAAACTGCTCGCGGAACAATGAGTCAACGAGCGTTTGGTAAGCTTTTAGGCGTTTCTGCGACTGCTGTTCAGCTTTGGGAAAGGGGCGATACGGTTCCAGAAACGGAAAACTTGGCTAAAATTGCTGCAAGAGCTGGTTATTCACTCGAAGAGTTTCTCAGCATTTTGGATGGCAATCCAGTCTCGCAAGCCCCAGAAATTAACGATATTGTCAAAAAAATTCAGTTTTTGCCTCTGAGTCAGGTGGCGCTAATTGCTAAAGCTGTAGCCGATAGATTTGCGGCGTCGGCTGAGGCTGCTGGGGAATGAGTTAGGATCGATCGCACTTGAAAAATTTCCACCACTCGTGAGTATCACAAATCGAGTATTTTGTCAAGTCAAACTCTACTTTGTTCTGGAGCCCGATCGCCCTTATGGACTGACGCACTCCGACAAAGAAACCGGGTTTTTACCTAATCTGTCGGTGACAACGCGTCTTTTCGTAAAAAACCCGGTTTCTGGGCCCCTATACGATCGCCCTTATCAGAAAACCTCTCCCTCTATCCCTGACTCAATAAATCTAAAAACTCTTGGACAATGCGATCGGGTTCTTCTGTACATCTGTTAGCGTCGCAATAGTGGATGATGCTGATACCGTGAGATGCAAACAGCCGATCGCGCGTTTCATCTTTTTCTGTATCGGGATGCGATATTTCGAGAATACCCCATTTGCCCTGGTGGAAGATGAGGAAATCGGGTTCTTGGTTTTGTCGGCCGGAGGGTGTGGTGAGGCGGGCTTTGGAGTTGGGGAAAAAGAGGGTGTTTGTGCGATCGAGCGCTTCGGCTATTTTTACTTGTTCTTCGCAGCGAAAGCGCAGATCGTTCCAGTGATAAATCCGTTCTTTTATGCTTGACAAGATTCCCTGGTTATGCGCGTTTTCAGGCTTGATAGTTTCATCTGATACTGTATTATAATCAGATATAGTTGCACCCTGTAAATCTGTTAATGAATCAGATTCACTTAAGTTGGCGAATGATATTCTGGCTCCGGTTAAATTAGCACCGCTGAGGTTAACTCCAATTACTTGAGTTCGATGTAATGTCACTTGATGTCGTCGCAAGTATCGCTTAAAAACAGAGCGTAAATTACTTTTTTTTACTTTTTCATCAAAAGCCTCTGAGAGTTGTTTCCAGAGTTTAGCCGCCAGCGCTTTGATGTATTCATCATTATATTGAGAGAGTTGAGAAATTTCCTCATAGGAACATCGGCCTTCCCAGCATTGTCTGAAGATGAGCTCTTGCACGTCGTTTAAGCCTTCGCCATCAAGGACTGTTTCTGCGATCGCGATTGCTTCATCAACGGTCATGGCTTAAGTTTCCTTAAAGTATATATCTGGTGAAATTTTGACAATAGGAGGCTATATCTTAGGAATTAAGGCTGATGTTCATTCAACCAATTGGTTAAATCTGAGGCTTCGGAAAAGTCCAAAAGCGCTTCTCCTAAATCCTCTAATTCTTCTACGGATAAAGTCTGAATTTGTTCTTGGATTGGAGGGGCGATCGGACCAATCCGTCGAATCAACAGGCGAGTGAGCAACGACAGCGCCTCATCTTTCCTTCCTTCAAGGAGGCCTAGTTGTCTTCCTTCAAGGAGGCCATCTTCGCGAATTTCTTGGTAAATCACAGAACCGCGCATAGTTTCTTTCCTAAATAGTTGTCTGATTAAGTCTTTTTCAAATCTCAAACCTGCGAGCACTTGGGTACAAGCGAGTAAATCTGCTTGTTGATTCGGTTCCTCTATTGTAGCAATCTGAGTAGCGATTTGCTCTAATAAAGTTCGCGGCGAGTCGGTTTGAGATAGTGTCGCGAATGGGAGCAAGCCGGGGACGGACAGCAGTAAAGCGGGGTCTTGTTCCCACAGGCGGATAACTCGATAGCCGTGTCGGGTGTTCGTATCTGTGTACTCCGATACAAAAACTTGTTCAGAGGCTGTTTGCTGCAAAAAGATTACTACTTGATTGATGGAACAGGAGTATTGCCGTTTGAGCCTGACGTAGTAGTCTAGCATTCTGAAGGCGATCGGCGGGTCGGAGTAGGGTCGGGTTTCAAATTCCAGATGTAGGATTTGGTTATCCGTTTGCAGGAAAACGAGAGAATCGGCTCGGATGGGTTCTTGAATTAGTTCGGTTTTGAGTACCTGAACGTCGGTGGGCTCGTCTATTGGTAGTAGCCAGCTCACGAAGGCGGCGGGGAATTTTTCTGCTAGATATTTGCAGGTGTTGTCGTAGGCCAAGGAAGTTGGGTTGTGAGGGGTTATTTAGAAGAGTTTAGCTCTAGCGGCATCTACCTGAGAAGGGATTTTAGGGCGATTTGGGGAAAGTCATTACTTTTTATCACTTTTTATCACTTTTTATCACTGACAAAGATGAGATCGTGTTGGTAAACTATTTTACCAATAGCTAGCGAGCACGGATTCACAACAAGTAGCAATATAACATAATGAATAAGCAATTCAAGCTGATACTTATCACATCTAGCATTATATATGCTGTGCTTTTTTCTACTGCAAGCTGGGCGCAGACCGTTTTGCAACAAATTCAGCAAACAGGAGTTTTAAAAGTTGGGATTAGAAAAGATGCTGTGCTTTTTGGCTATGAAGATGGACAAGGCTGGAAAGGCTATTGTACTACTTTTGCAGATTCACTAGCAAACAGCCTCAGCCGACAACTCAACAGAACTGTTACTGTAGCGGCTGTGCGTTCTACAATTCAAAATCGCGAGGCGATTGTGAGAAATGGAACTGTGCATATAGAGTGTGGTCCTAACACAATAAGCGGTACTAAAGAACAAGTCGAAAATATCAAATATTCTCAAGCATTTTTTATTACGGGAACACAGTTGATGGTCAAAAATCAAAATAGAAATGTCAACTTAGCAAATACAAGTATTGGCGTCCTGCAAGGATCTGCTAATTTAGCCGCAGTTGCCAGAGTATATCCTCGTGCTGAAATAGTACAATTTCCTGAAAGATATTTAGGCTTAACAGCAGTGTCGAACGGTAAAATCACTGCATTTGCGGGCGATACGATTCTTTTGATAGGAGAAGCCGTCAGACAAGGATTATCTGTAGATAATTTTGCTTTATTGCCCAGTCAACCTCTTTCCTGTGACGTATATGGGATGATACTTCCCGCTAACGATTCTCAGTGGCAAAATTCTGTTAATTCTTTCATCAATAGCAGTGAAGGAAAACAGGCTTGGGGTACTTGGTTTGGAGGATTAGTGCCTTATCTAAAAGCAACTATAGATTATTGCAGTAGATAACGGCACAAACAAAATTGCACAATTAAGTTGTTTAGAGGTTAAAAATGTCAGCAACATCAAAAAGTTGGGAACCTGTAATTTTCCCTATATTAGGCGTTATTGGTTCTGTTATAATAATGCTGTTAGCACGTTTATTTTTATTGTTCATAGTTAGACCATTTTTTGCATTTATCAAGGATTTTAATACTAACTTTTCTTGGCAAAATATATCAAACATAACTCAAGTAACAGGCATATGGTGGCTGGATATTGTTATTGCTTTAATTGCTTTTATTGTCATAGTCATAATTGGAGCTGGTTTTCAAGAAATTGATAGAGAAGCTGGAATAAGTGGTTTACCGTTCCAAATATTTTGGTATATTGTATTGGCATCATTTTTTTGTTTGGGAGCGGGAGCTGCTCCTTTATGTTATATAATTGGAATTGCTGCTGTAGATTTATTGATCTGTCCATTTGTAATTGTTTTGTGCTTTTTGAATACAATTTTAGATTATGGAAACTTGATTGCAAATTTATCTTCGGGAATTAGTCAAAGTATTTATATAGATGTTTTCACAGATACAAGTATTAAGTTCATAAAAAATGTTGCTTATGTTAATGATTTTACCGACTGGATGAGACAAGATGGAGTGAAAATAAATAACTTCTTAGACTATTGGTGGTACACTCTGAGAGCTTCTGTCTTAGGTTTTAGATTCGATGGATTTTGGCAGTGGTTGATTGCATTTCCCGTAAATATAATAGCTAGTATCACATACTTCGTATTATCATTTAAATTTACTTTTAATGGTTTGAGAGAGGAAATTGATAGGCGAGGTATATCACAGATTACTAATTCTGTAGTTTTTCCTTTAGCTTTTCTCATGAGTGCAATTTTAGCATTCATAGGCTTTTGGTGGATAACAGCAGGTTCTCAAGTAAAATTAGCTGTTTCACCTTCTTCTGTTGGAAGAGTTCAGCCAGCAATAAACCAAAAAAATCAAAGTCAAAGCCTGAGTTTGGGAGAACGATCTTTAATTCCAGGGAATGCCAATACCCAAAAACAAGCTGGTATAGCAGCCTTTGCAAAGGGTGATTTTGCTACTGCTGTAACCCAGCTAGAGTTCTACATAAAAGCTAATCGGAACGCTCCCGAAGCACTAATTTACCTCAATAACGCTCGTATTGGGAACAGTAAATCTCATACCATCGCTGTAGCTGCACCCATTGGGCAAGGCGGACAAAGCCTAGATACAGCTAATGAAATTATGCGGGGTGTTGCACAGGCACAAGATGAAGTCAATAAAGCTGGCGGCATTCAGAACATTCCTTTAAAAGTAATGATTGCTAATGATGGCAACGATTCCAAAGTAGCGACAGAAATTGCAGATGCCTTAGCCAAAAATCTATCTGTATTGGGCGTAGTCGGTCATTTTAGCAGTGATGCAACAATAGCAGCAGGAGAGGTTTACCAGAAAAATCAACTCTTGGCGATTTCACCTACCAGCACCTCAGTAAAAATTTCTGGGCTGGGTAACTATATCTTTCGCACAGTACCGAGTGATAAATTAGCAGGTCAATCTCTAGCAAATTATACAACTGGGCAGTTACGATTGCAAAGAATAGCAGTATTTTTTAATTCTGCTAGCAACTACAGCAAATCGCTGAAAAATGAATTGACGGATGCTCTAAATCAAAACGGTGTGAAAGTAACAGAGCAGTTTGACTTTGCTAGTTCTACTTTCAAGGCAAATGATAATGTAAAACAAGCAATTAGTCAGGGAGCAGAAGTAATTATCCTTTTACCAGATGCAGCATCTCTCGATAAAGCTTTACAGGTAGCGAGAGTGAATCAGAATCAATTACCACTACTGGGTGGAGACAGCCCCTACCAGATTAAAACTTTGGAAATAGGTAAACAGGATGTCGAAGGGATGGTATTAGCAATTCCTTGGCACAGAGAGGCAGATCCCCAAGCTGAGTTTACTAAAGATGCCGATCGCCTCTGGGGTGCAGATGTCAACTGGCGCAGCGCAATGGCTTATGATGCAACTAAAGCATTGATTGCTGCTTTGCAACAAAATCCCACTCGCAGTGGTGTCCAAAAAGCACTTTCAGCAACCAAATTCTCTGCTCAAGGTGCTTCGGGAATGGTAACGTTTTTGCCAACGGGCGATCGCAATGGGCCTATTCAACTGGTGAAAATTATTCGCGATGAAAATTCTCGTTCTGGTACTGGTTATGATTTTGTACCATTACAGTGAAATGCTTGATGAATGAGGGCTTTGTAGGCACGTTTCGCCTGCTTTGACAGTTTTTGAAGCCCGATCGCTCTCCAATGCAAATCCCTTCCACTCCATCATACTTTCAAGGATTCTCGCTGCTGCTCCCTACAAGGAACTCCATAAGCAGTATAAGGTCTAACATCAGGCGGTTGAAGCCCCAAAACAATTGATTTAGCCGGAATTCCCGCTGCAACTAACTCCTCAGCAATCAGGCGATCGGTATTATTTGCTTGAATCCACACCTGAGAGTCAATAATATCAATATGAATCACGCAATGGTGAATGCGCTGGTCGTTAAACCAACCTATATTTATTAACATATAGTGGTCATTTTCCAAATCAAAAATTGTGGCGTTTTGCGTCCCACTTTCACAAACGGGAATCTCAGCGTATTCAGTCAGGAGCTGCTTAACAAGTTGGCGATAAGTATTTAAGCTATCCATTGTACTATTTCCTCTGTTTTTGGGTTGAAAACAACAAGATTTAGGCGGTTATTATCTAGCAAAATCTGACCAAATTTTTGTCCTTCAAAAAGCTCGGTAAAAGCATTTAGTGGAATTGCAAGATACAGTTGTCTTTCTGATTCCGTCCGTTGTAAAATATCATGATAAAGAGTGTATTGACCCAAAGCTTGCTCTAAATCTGCAATTCTCGACTCTCTGATAAAACTTTTAACTTCAACCGCTATTTTGCGATCGTTGTTCTCAGCAGCTAATAGCTGTTCTGCACCAAGATCGATCGATAGGTTTCTCTTCGCCCAAGCCAAGGGATAGGGATCGTGGGTAATTGTCCAGCCAGCCTTAATCAGACCCTGTTTGACAACTTGATGATAAATGTCTTTTGCTGGCACGATCGCTTTAAGAGAGCGATCGAGGTTGATACTGACTATTGTAATGTATTGCATCAACTACAACAGAATAGGACTTACGCATCCATATCAAACAGTTCGCGATCGCACTCACACACCACAGAAACCGGGTTTTTTCGTGAATCTGCGACTCTGTACGAAGTATTTTTGTAAAAAACCCGGTTTCTGACTATGGTAATAAAATCTCAAATCCCAAGTGCGATCGCACTCATACACTCCTCGAAACCGGGTTTTTCGAGAATCTGGGGCTTTGTGACAAGTATTTTCCTAAAAAACCCGGTTTCTCGCTACCCGCGCGCCCAGGGCTATAAAATCCAAAATCTAAAATCTAAAATCCAAAATCCGATCGCCCGCCCAAACCCAAATCTTGCCAATGACTAAATTTAATTAAAATTTGTTAAGATTAACTCGACCTCAGCGCCGGCATCCCATCCGCCGCTAAACCTCCCCTTCCCCAGTCCCCACAACAATGCTGCGACTCGAACACATCAGTAAAATTTACCCCACAGGCGTCGTACTCAAAGATGTCACCTGGGAAGTCAAACCGGGCGATCGCATCGGCTTAGTAGGCGTCAACGGTGCCGGCAAATCCACCCAACTCAAAATCATCGCCGGCGAAATGGAACCCACCTCAGGCGAAGTCATTCGCCCCGCCAGCCTCCACATCGCCTACCTCTCCCAAGAATTTGAAATCGACCCCACCCGCACCGTTAAAGAGGAATTTTGGCGCGCATTCAGCGAAGCCAACGAAGTCCACGAATCCCTAATGGAGGTGCACCGAGAGCTCGAAGCCGCCACCCCAGAAAATCTCGACAACATGATCCACAAAATGGATCGGCTACAACGGCAATTTGAAGGCTTAAACGGCTACGGTTTAGAAGCCCAAATCGAGAAAATTTTACCAGAAATCGGATTTGAGCAAGAAGATGGCGATCGGCTAGTCAGCGCTTTCAGCGGCGGCTGGCAAATGCGGATGAGTTTAGGTAAAATTCTCCTCCAAAAACCCGATATCCTGCTGTTAGACGAACCTACCAACCACCTCGACTTAGAAACGATCGAATGGCTGGAAGTTTACCTCAAAGGGCTGACAACCCCAATGGTAATCGTATCCCATGACCGCGAATTTCTCGATCGACTCTGCACCCAAATAGTCGAAACAGAACGTGGCGTTTCCAGCACCTACCTCGGCAACTACTCATCCTACCTCCTGCAAAAAGCAGAAGCGCGCGAAGCCCAACTCAGCGCCTACGAAAACCAGCAAAAAGAACTCGACAAACAGCAAGCATTCGTTGAAAAATTCCGCGCCAGCGCCACACGCAGTACCCAAGCCAAAAGTCGCGAGAAGCAGTTAGACAAAATTGAACGCATCGAAGCCCCAACAGGCGGCTTAAAAACTTTGCATTTCCGGTTTCCCCCCGCACCCCGCAGCGGCCGCGAAGTAGCCATAATTGAAAACTTAGTACACACCTACGGCGAGAAAATCCTATTTTTGGGAGCAGACTTATTAATTGAAAGAGGCGATCGCATAGCCTTTCTCGGCCCCAACGGTGCCGGAAAATCTACATTGCTGCGCCTGATCATGGGTTTAGAAACGCCCACCGAAGGTACGGTAAAAATGGGAGGCCACAACGTCATCCCCGGTTACTTTGAACAGAATCAAGCAGAAGCCTTAGATTTGAATAAAAGCGTGATGCAAACCATTCACGACGAAGTACCCGACTGGAAAAATGAAGAAGTTCGGACTTTGTTGGGGCGGTTCTTGTTTAACGGTGAAACAGTATTCAAACACGTTGGCGCTTTAAGTGGTGGAGAAAAAGCCCGTCTGGCTTTGGCAAAAATGCTGCTGGAACCTGTGAACTTGCTAATTTTGGACGAACCGACAAATCACCTCGACATTCCCGCGAAGGAGATGATGGAAGAGGCGATTAAGAATTACGACGGCACTGTAATTATCGTTTCGCACGATCGCTATTTTATCTCTCAAGTCGCTAACAAAATAGTAGAAGTTCGAGACGGCGAGTTTCGGACTTATCTGGGAGATTACCATTACTATCTGGACAAAATAACTGAAGAGAAAGAACTAGCCAAGTTCGCCAAACTTGAAGCTGAGAAAGCTGCCAAGAAATCCGAGAAGGAAGCGAAGAAGAAAGCGGCGGCTAAACAAAAGTAAGTAACTTGACTGGTAGGGACACGGCAATGTCGTGTCCCGATATTGAATTGAGTCAATTTCAATATTAGAGCGCTTCTAAGCTGGGGCAGCATTTAAATAGGATGCTCGGAACGGGCTAGAAGCCCATTCCACAATATCTTTATTGATTTTTAATCCACAATTTAAATGTAGAACAGCTTATCATAGAAAAACTCATTAATAGTTTAACCCAAAATTCTATTAATCATTTGACTTGCCTGTAACTCGTGATGACAGCCACAGCAATTAATAATTTTAGCGAGAACCTCTGCCCCCTGATTTTTGTTTAAAGAATGGCTTCTGGGAACTAAGACACTCCTGCAAATCATCATCTAAATCTCTAGCAAAACCATAATCTGCCACATACTTAATCAACTGATTTACCGGGCCTAATAAGACAGTATCTGTATCTTGTTGCGACAGAAACGTACCGTCAAATCCGTTGATTTTGTAAAAATCTTTGCGGTTAGTATCCGCCGTAACGGAAGCCACAGTAACTCCGTTAGAAGAAAAGCCTTTGAAGCAGATTCTCTTTTCTGTTTGAGCAATCTGAATGTATCGAGAACCGCCGCCGTGATAAATTCCCACCTGTAACGGTAAAGCAGCTAAAGCATTCTCAGCCCCGATGCTGCTCAAAAACAAAACTATAAATCCCAGTTTGGTACAACAGTGCCAAAACTTCATTTGTGATTCCCTCTAATCCAATTAATATTGAAATCTTAACCCAAAATTTTATTAATTATTTGATTTGCCTGCGACTCGTAACTCCCGCCAAACAAATTAAAGTGATTCAAAATATGATATAAGTTGTAAAGCGTTTTGCGCTTTTCATAGCCTGAATCCAGCAACCAAACTTCATTATAACCTCGATAAAATGCTGGGGAAAAACCGCCGAAAAGTTCCGTCATCGCAATATCGACTTCTCTGTCGCCCCAATAAGTCGCGGGGTCAAAAATTACTGGTTCCCCCGCAGCAGTTACCGAGGCATTTCCTCCCCACAAATCCCCATGAACTAAGGAAGGTTGAGGTTTGTAACCCTCCAATAACTTGGGAATAGCTGCTAGCAAAGTTTCCCCTCGACTGAAATTTCCACCACGACGCCTAGCCAACTGTAACTGATAACCAATCCGATGTTCTGTCCAAAATTCTGCCCAATCAGCAGTCCAGTTATTAATTTGAGGAGTTGAGCCGATCGCATTATTCCTATCCCAACCAAAACATCCCCTTAGCAAGGATGAATTCGCCTTTTCTCCCCCCGTTAGCAAGGATGAATTCGCCTTTTCTCCCCCCCTTAGCAAGGGGGGGCTGGGGGGGGTGTATTTGTGCATTTGAGCCAGTTTGCGTCCCATTTGGGCCCAGGCTATCTCGCTCCCGCCACTTCGCAAATCCAGCCATTCCAATACAATATAAGCAGAATTGCCCTCAGTTCCCCAGCAAATCGGTTGAGGAAGGCGAATAGTCTGAGTTTGGGCCATTTGCTGCAAACCCAGCGCCTCAGTTTCAAACATGGCGACTTGGGAAGCTTGATTGATTTTGGCGAAATAAGTGCGGGTACTGCTGTTGATAGCATAGCCTTGGTTGATGCAGCCACCGCTGACTGAACGGCGGTTGTCTATTGAAAATGTGTCTCCGGTTGCTTGGGAGATGTGTGCTGCAATTTTGTGCCACATAGCATCAAATGGTTTTGAGGGCGATCGCCATTAGTGTATCTGACTGGCGACACTTTACTGCGATTAATCGATCGCAGATCGGACACAATAGAATTATTCGACCGTCTTTTTTGTGGATATATCTTAATATCATGTGGGGTCGATTACCATAACAAAAAACTGTTCGTAGTGCGGACTTCAGTCCGCAATATGCTGCGGACTGAAGTCCGCACTACGAACGGCGATATTACTCGCGAACCGCCTGAAGATGACCAGAATAATTCGGTATGCCCAACAGCGGTTCGGGAGTGGCTAGACAATGTAGGGAGAGTCGATCGCCTTGGCGCGATTAATTGCTACCAATGTCTGGTAAATCAAAGCCGAAATCTCAGCCCGGGTGATGTCTCGCTGCCCAGAAAGCCGATCGCGCGCCGGATAGTTTACTACAATCTTCAAAGCTGTTGCTGTGGCTGCGGCGCTTAAAGCAAAATTAGGAATTTGATTGCGATCGCTGTAAACTTTCAAAATATCGGGATTGCCACCCTTAAGTTGTAAACCGTTAACCAAAGATACGATCGCCTCAGTCTTCGTCAAATTCTGATTCGGGCCAAACTTCAACCCCGGAAACCCCGACAAAAACCCCGCCCGATTCGCCCGTTCGATCGCACTTCTCGCCCAAAAACTCGCCGAAACATCAATAAAATTGGTAGCCGCCGCCTTCGGAATCGGACTAAATGCACTCACCAAAAGCGCCGCATATTGAGCGCGATTTAAACTGTTGTCAGGCCCGAAAGAACCATCAGGAAAACCGCTAATTATATTCGCCGCAGCCAAAGCTTCAATAAACTTTTCTGCCCAATGTCCAGAAATATCGCTGAACCTGGAACCGCCGATATTTGGATTGCCGCCAGCCTTTCTCACCGCAGCTTGCACAGCTTTTAAAGCATTCACTTTCCCGTAACCGAACCAATCGCTGCGGCGAGTATTAGCATCGTAATTTCCCAGGCGATTCCCCAACTGCGGATCGGCATCGGCATCGACAATTTTGTCAGCAGTTTGTTCGAGAATTCCCCGCACTTCCCGCGCCGTCAAACGAGGGTTTGCCGAAAGCACTAAACCTGCCACTCCAGCGACTACTGGAGTGGCGCTGGAAGTGCCGCCAAAGCTATCGGTGTAGTCCCCCGAGTCGTAGCCGGCAACCCCGACGCGATCGGCAGTAAACACCCCCAAACCTGGCAAATACTCCGACACCTCCGGCGCAGTCGCAATAAATCCGGTTTCTGGTAGCCAGGTTCCAGGCGGTGCGTTGTTGCTGGGCGCGCAAACCGAGATGCTGGTGCCCCAATTGCTGTAGGCTGCTTTTTTGTTGAGGGAAGTGGAAGCAGACACCGCAATTACATCGGGGTGTACGGCAAATCCTGCTAGCCAATTAGTTTTGCCGCCCACAACGTTATTTGGCCAGCCTTTCTCGTCCACAGTCCCGTTAACGGGGCGGTTGGCATTCCCCGCAGCAAACAGAATCACGCAGCCTCTGCCGCCCCGCCCTTGGGTTGCTGCTTTGGTGATAGCGGCGCTTTGGCGTAGGGAAAGCGGATAGTAAACTGCCCCAGGCCCCCAACTGCAAGAGATGACGGCGGCGCCTTTGTCGATCGCCCAATTGAAGATTTTTTCGATCGACTCGTCATCGAGAAAACCCGTGGTACGGATGGGCATCAGGGCGCATCCGGGGGCGACGCCGACAGTGCCTTTACCGTTTTCTTCCGCAGCGGCGACACCAGCGCAACTTGTCCCGTGGTTGTCCGATTCAGCAACCGGCATCGGGGAAGTGTCGCCGTCTTTGAAATCGATGGGCGAGACGATTTTGCCTTGGCCTTGAAAATCGGGGTGCGTCAGATCGACTGAATCATCGGCGATCGCAATTACGATCGATCGCACGCCGCGAGTTATATCCCAAGCTGGTTCTGCATAAATTTGAGCGCCGCTGACAACTCCGTCACCGCCTTTGTTATTGAGATACCACTGTTTGGGATAAAGCGGATCGCGGGGTGTATAATGTTGCTGAGTTTCTAGGATAATATTGGGTTCCGCCACCAAAACTTCTGGATATCTTGTCAAGCGGTTGGCAATTTTAATCGGGTTTTCGGTTGCTTGTTTGGTGACTTCGCAGACGAAGGTATTGGGAATGCCTTCGACTGGCCGGATTATTGTTAAATTTGCTGCATTGGCGATCGCACTTCGCGATTCTTCGTTTACTTGTTCGCCAAATTGAATAGTAATGCGATCGGTTAAATAAAAGAATGTGCTCGGATTGTTTGCGGGACAATAGACATGGCTAGCAAAAACTACAGCATCGCTGGCGCGGGCGGCTTGCATTGCTGCATCTAGGTTTTCCGGCGCCACTAGATATTCTTCCAGATTACTTTGGCCGACGCGACGGTTAAGTTTTGCCTGATTTGTTGCAGCCCAATTATTTGATGTCGATGCTGTCGCTGACGGACGGACTGTAAAGCGGTTTGGAACTTTTGACAGCAACAATTCATCGCCGCCGCGCTGCAAAATCACTGCCAGACTTGCTTCGGGAACTCCGATACCTTGATAATTTTGTAAGGTATTTGCGGAAAGTGCGATCGGTTGTGTCATTAGAAATGCCCCTGTTCAGTTTTGATCCAGTATTTACTATATCTCTGAAAAACAGGCAAGATGCCTGTTCCACAAAGACTGAATCTTCTTGTGGGGAGTAGGGGTTGGGCTTTGAACCCGCCCCAAAAAAAGACTGAATCTTCTTGTGGGGTGGGCATCCTGCCCGCCCCAAAAATGCCGATCGACAAAGATCGAACAACTACCATCAAATAAATACGCTAGGATTAACGTTAAAAAAATCTCCCAGCGCCTTAGCTTGCGCCTTGCTAATCGCCCGTTTCCCATTAACCACCTCAGAGACTACTCCTTTGGAACCAATCACGCCGACTAAATCAGCTTGTTTGAGTTCGCGAATTTCCATGAAATGCAATAGAACATCCCGGGGAGTCACTTCTGGATCTGGGTAATATTTTGATTCGTATTCTTCGATCAAGATTCCCCAGAGACTCAGTAAAGTTTCTTCTTCTAGTGTTAATTCTTCCTTAGACATCAGAAAATCGACTTCTGCGAGGGCAAGATCGTTATCTTCTTCGTTCAGGATGGGCTTAGGCTGCGATTTCGCCAGCAGTTGACCGTAGACTGTTTTCTCGATTGTGATATTCATGGTTCATTTTATTGTTAAATTAGATCGAAACTTACGCATCAAAACCAAAGAAACCGGGTTTTTCACCAATTTTAAAGCCTCAAATGCAGTATTTAGGTAAAAAAACCCGGTTTCTGCCTCCGGGACTAAATCGCCGGGATATGTCCAATCCCCCGCGATTTCCTTTGTTTAATCCAAAATCGATCGCACCCTTTGACATTTGAACAAATTTGGTTTACACTTAGCCGGTTGCGATCGCCAATGGTAAGATCGGCTCAAGCTAAATATCTTTTTAAAGCGCCGAGGCGCAAAGTAATTTCATGGTATACTCTGCAACTGTTTGCTGGCTTCGCTTCACCGCCCGGATGACGATCGGGGCGATCGCAGTTTTGACCCTGTTGCAACCGCTCCAAGCCCAAGCACAACAACCTTCTCGGCCAGATAACCAACCGCAAGTCGAACCCGCCGACGACCCCACAGACCCCAACAACCTCCGCCCTGTCACCCCAGACAGCAGCGTACTGAGCATTGCCGGAGGTCAGCGTTTGATGACAGAAGCCAGTGGTGCTATTTCCAGTCAAAATTACACGCTGGCGGCTCAAAAACTTCAAGAATCCCGCCAAATTTTCAATCAACTCTCCAACTTCTACCAGCAACTGGGCAGCAGTTTTGCCGGAATTGACATCCGCTTGGCCGACAGCAACCGCACCAAAGCTGTGGAAACAGCCCAAATGCGCGACGAAGCTACCTACCGGCTGGCGTTGGTACACCGCGCACAAAATAAGCCGGAACTGGCTGTTCCCCTACTGATTCAGATTATTCGATCGCAACAGCCAACTCGCGACTTGGGTAAAAAAGCTTACCAGCAATTACTGGAATTGGGCTTTGTGGATGCCCCCTATCCCCGGCCTGCTGCAACTCAACCGCGATCGTCTAACAAATAGTTCCACTAAAATACTCAATACAGCCCTTTATCACAAATACCAATGGTTACACCGTCTCAAGTAGCAGAAATGATTCAGACTGGATTACCAGACGCTAAGCTAAAAGTTGAGGATTTGAGAGGCGGCGATCACTACCAGGTGAGAGTAGTCTCTGCTGCCTTTGAAGGGAAAACCCGAGTACAGCAACACCAACTGGTTTACGGAGCTCTCAAACAGGCAATGGCTAGTGAAGCTATCCACGCTTTGGCGTTGGAAACCTTAACTCCGGCAGAATGGGCAGCCAAAAGTGAAGTTGCTTAGTTTTTTAGTCGCAATTATCGCAAGTTTGTGCTTGTGTCAATAGTCGCTTGAGAAACAGTTGCTAACCAAAGAAATCGGCTTTTGCACCGGAATCTATGGCTTTCAACAGTTGACAGTTGACAGTTGACAGTTGACAGTTGACAGTTTGATAGCGACCTCTACCCTTAAGTCCGAGGATTGGAGTAATCAATAGTCTGATTTTAATTTCTCCCTCAAAGACTTGGGGCTTTCAACCAATTCTTTCTGGTAACGAGAAATTTTCGTTAAAAACCCGGTTTCTGCCTCATCAGAAACTACTGTCAACGTTTAAAAATTTTCAAACAATATTAGGAGATACCATGAGTACAGCACATGAAAGAATTGACGAATTGGTTAAGCAAAACAAAATCATGGTGTTCATGAAGGGCAATAAGTTAATGCCACAGTGCGGTTTCTCTAATACTGTGGTGCAAATTCTCAATACGATGGGAGTGCCTTACGAAACAGTTGATGTTTTGGCAGACCAAGAAATTCGTCAAGGCGTTAAAGAGTATTCCAACTGGCCGACAATTCCCCAAGTTTATATCAATGGCGAGTTTCTTGGCGGCTCGGATATTCTGATCGAAATGTATCAAAAGGGCGAATTGCAAGAAGTTGTAGAAGTCGCTTTGGCTTCTTAAACAATTGACAGTTGACAGTTGACAGTTGACAGTTGACAGTTGACAGTTGACAGTAAAGTGTGAAGCGTGAGGTTTTTTTATGGGGATTTCAACTCCACTCCCCCACGCCACATTCCTGAAGTGGGGAAGTTAAACCCGCTAGCGGACAATTGTCAATTGCCCACTGTTTAAAATCAGACAGAACAAACATAGCCCCGACTTCTTCAAGAAGCCGGGGATCTAATAGCAACCGGGTTTTACGTTGAATTAGGTTGATTTATAGCAGAAGCAAGAAGGAAGAAGGAAAAAGCAGGAAATCACAAATAACCAATTCCCGATTCCCGATTCCCTCTTTTGCCGATGCCCGATGCCCAAATAATCAGCGGGTTTATTAAACCAAATTTGGTGTTTAATAATAGTCTGATTCAGCTTGCGTTTGTGTCTGTGGCATTTCAAAATTGGAAGTATCGTGAATGTAACGCGCTGCTTCTTCCTCTAATCTGTGAATCAGATAGGGTTCCAGGCTGTTACAATGTCGCAGGGCTGCGAGGTAGCCATCTAAGTAAAGCCGCAGGTCATCGAAACGATAACCTCTATTCCACATTTCGACGAGAGCGTCGGTGAGTTTTTGGTAGTGCCGGATTGTTTGGGTATCTTGTAGCATGGTCTGAGTTTGAAATCCTTTGTGGTGTATAATGACGGCGGGATTTAGGAACTGCCCGGATTCATACTGAGCAAGCTCAGAAGAGAGGCGATTGCTAAATAAAAGCTTTTACCCTGCTCAACAGGCTACCCTCCATAAAAAATTTCACTTGCTGCTATGCAGTGGCTCGACTCTTTGGCGCGCACCTAAATAATTCACCGTGCGTTTAATAGAATCGGGATGTTGCTGAATTTGGCGATCGAACTGAGTGAGTGTTCCGGCTACCGAGCGAACGGTTGCACGCATTTTAGTTTCAGTTACGCGATTTGTCAACTTCCTGGGAGTGGATACCCTGTCGGGGGGTTCGGTCAAAGCAGGTGGCTAGGTCATAGGCTCGATCGGCTGTAAGCTATATTATTTTCATTGTAAGCTCACCGCCAGAATGATTTAACCTTTCTCAGGTCTGACGATCGCAATTTGACCAAATCTTTAAAATTGATACTAGAAGTTTGTTCGTCGCTTTAAACGCAGCTTATGCTTGAGTAGCCATGGTTACAAAACCTTGACAAAAGCTCTGTTAACCTGGTACCCATTAGTGATAAGGGAAGCTCGCCGTTGTGGGATCTGCAAGTATTTCAATTGTTGAAGGAAATCCGCACCTGCGATCGCTCTTGGGCTGGCATTTACAGCAAGTCGGTCACTGGGTGCACCAATCAGCGGATATCAGTCATGCTAGGGAAATATTTTTCAGCCGCCAGCCAACCCTAGTGATTCTTGATGCCCAATTGCCTGATGGGGACGGTTTGGAATTTTGCCGCTGGCTCCAACAGCAGCAGCAATCGCTGATTTTGATGCTATCAGCGCGGAATTCAGAAGCGGATATTGTCGAAGGTTTGAAGTCGGGCGCCGACGATTACCTGACTAAACCGTTTGGGATGCAAGAATTTATGGCTAGGGTGGAAGCCCTGATGCGCCGCAACCGCACAATGGTACCGCCCGCGATGCTGGAGTGCGGGCGGCTAAAAATTGACTTGGTACAGCGCCGAGTCAGGCTGCATGAGGAACACATCGAGCTTACTCCCCAGGAATTCAGCCTGCTGTACGTGCTGGCTCAAGCTGGAGGAGTGCCTTTGTCGCGCTCCGATTTGCTGCGTCGGGCGTGGCCGGATGCGATTGACAACCCGCGCACGATCGACACTCACGTACTCTCTCTGCGGAAAAAAATCGAAATCGACCCGCGACAGCCGAGTCTAATTCAAACTGTGCGGAATGTCGGCTACCGCCTGAATCTGGAATTGTTGAATACGAATCAACAACATTCACCCGTATTCGGCGCTCCGACATCTGAAACTATCATTAGCCGATAGATCTGATTTTAGGTTGAGAATTGATGTGCGATCGCATCTGTTCTCGCGGCCATAATAAAATCATTGCGGTGCAGTCCCGAAATCGAGTGAGTCCACCAAGTAACGGTAACTTTTCCCCATTCGGTTAACAGTGCGGGGTGATGCCCTTCAGTTTCTGCTGCTTCGCCTACACTGTTAGTAAAGGCGATCGCACTTTTGAAATCCGGGAACTTGTAAGTGCGCTCTAACTGGGGAATGCCATTTTTTTCAATCAAATTCCAGTTGGGAATTTGAGGTTTGAGTTGGACAATTTCGTAAGCTGTGACGCGGGGAGAGTTTGGGAGGCAGGCGGCACATTTTTCTTGCAATAGGGTGGGCATAAATTGCTTTTTAGTTCGATGATAGTTTTCTGGGTATTCTATTAGGATTAAGCTAAAGGTACATAACTAATGCGATCTAGATATTCATCATCATCAGCCGCTTCTGCAATTAATACTAAATCAGCAATCACTTGACCAACATCTGCTTGACGGCGAAGTACCAAAATTCCTGGTAAATGATGACCTGTGCTTAAATGATCTGCCAAGTGAAATGGCATTGAGCGGCGGTTCTTAGTAATGAGTAAAAAACCATTTTTTTCACACCAAACTATAATTTCTGGATCTAGTGTACCTCTAGGTGGCACACCTGAATCGCCAACCGTGTGGATAATTAAATTTGGTAGATGACGCAATAGCTGTTCGCGATACAAGGACGGCATATTTTCATCTATAAGGTACTGAATTGCCATTTATTGTGCTGCTGCCCGATTCGCATCGCCTTCTGCTTTTAACTTCCGAAGCCGTAAGACAACAGGCGGAGGATTTTTATCGTGTTCTGCCTGTGCTTTTAGAGTGTACTCTAACCAATCTTCTACATACTTTTCTACAATTTCTGGATTTTGTAGATAGTAAAAAATTGTAGCGTAAATTTGCTCTAAAGTTACTGTGGGAAACAGCTCTGCTATGACTTCTGGTGATTTCTTACCATAAATGTATTCATCGAGAATATCCTCGATCCCAATGCGGGTCTCTTTAATGCGAATATCATCACCCGCCCAAAAATCAAAATAGTCTTTTAATTGCTTTGGTTTCTTGACTACAGTTACTTCTACAGTTTTACTCATTGTCTCTGGCTCGCTATCGAACACTTACCAACTTTAATTATAGCACGATCGTTGTGCGTCAGCCTGATGTAAATAAATGTTCGATCGCCCTTTTTTCCCTATACTCATGAAAAGAGCGATCGCACTCTCTTTTTCCGCCCAATTCAGTATTAACCGTTCAAAAATTGATCGGGATCGATGCCAGATTCCCGCAGCCTTTCGATCAAAGATTGTAAGCGAGTTTCGGCAATCTCTGCACGCTCCTGTGCCTCATCGGCGCGCTCTTGTGCCTCATCGGCACGCTCTTGTGCCTGTTCGGCTCGCTCCTCGGGAGTCGGAATCCAATTGCCCTCACTATCGTACCAGCGCAACCACAGTCGATCGACTCCCAGATAATCCCCGTGCCACAAACCCAAGCCTAAATCAATCTCAGGCATCCACAGGCGCGAGTCAGACAGTTCCAATTCTTCATAGCGAGCGCCATCCAATTTAAAAGCCCTCAATCGATTGGTGTAGCGACTGAAAACAACATAATAAGGAATTCGCAAAACCTGCTCGTAAACCTCCCATTTTCTGAGCGGCTTTTCCGAACTCGGTTCGTGGTTAATATTACCATTTCCTGCTATTTGTTCAGGCGCAGACGGTATATTTTCCCCCTCATTTTCTCCCAAATCTTCTTTTTCTGTTCCCGGCGAGAGCAATTCTACAATCACAAAAGGATTCACACCCTCTTGCCAAATGACATAACTCAGCCGCATATCAACTTCATCATACAATCGGGAAACTCCCACAACTCCAAACCAATCCGGGCGCTTGTACCAAAGCGGGTGACGCACGTCATAATAAAGATTCATGTCGCTCCCGGTAAATATTTGGGAAGCCGAATAGGTGGAAGGGCGGAAAGTGTAGCTCAGCAACTGCGGTTGCAAGCCGTGAAATTCATCAGGCAAACCAGGTTCCTCCGGATTTTCGCTAGGTAGATCGTACATCGTGGGAAGTGTTTCTTTTGGCGATCGGGGCGGTTCTGTTTGAGGCACGGGATATTTAGGAAACATAAGAATTTAGGGGAATAACTGACTTTATTTTAACTCAAGCAATATTAAGCAGGTGGCTGATTTCCCAGCATCTAATTTCGTTAAATTCAAAAGGTTTGTAGTGAGGACTTTAGTCCGCATCAAATTCTGCGGACTAAAGTCCGCACTACAAACCTATTCGATCCAGCTAACAACTTAGCTGCTCGTAAGCTTTCAACGGCTTTGGTTAAAAGAGCAATTTGTTCTGGTATCAAATCAATACTCCTTCTCTGCGAACATTTAGAAAGAAAGGACTTTTCTCTTGCTGAAAACGTGCTGCGGAGGCGAAAGCACTAGAAATTACTACAGTACGATCTAAGCACAAAGCAGCAACAAATTCACTCGTGCGAGCGATTTCTTTGCCAGCACTCACAGGTTCGTCCAATACAACCAAAATATCAATATCAGAATCTGGTTTCGCATCTCCTCTGGCTTGGGAACCGTAGAGAATTAACTGTACAAGTCTGTCGCCGTACAAATCATTAAAGTAGTGGCGCAGTTCAGCTAATATTTCTGGTAAATTCTCGTTCATATTGTTGGTTTATCAAGTTATAGCGGATCTAGCTCTCATATGAGGTACGTTGTTGGGCTTCAGCCCTCTTAGTGGAACTGGTTATATAAGCTATCAGTCATACCTCATCTTTTTGAGAAAGGCTATATATTGTCAGATTATGGATAATCTGGGCGGAATAACACCGCGATCTTATTTGTATTGTAGATGTTGGTGAAATCACGCCCCGATGATATTGAAACAAGTAGTCGTTCGCTCAACCGATAATTTTCTTAATCAAATCCAACTTGCCTAGATAGGGAGCGTACCGCCATTTAAAGTCAAGTAAAAATGACTTTTGCAGCACGCTTTTTTGATGTGAAAAAGTATCAAAACTGGCTTTCCCATGATAGCTACCAATACCGCTGTCGCCAACTCCGCCAAAAGGTAAAGTTGTAACTCCGACTTGCATCACCGTGTCGTTGATGCAAACTCCGCCGGAAGAAGTTTCGCGCAAAACTCGTTCTTGTTTCTCCTTATCCTTTGAGAACAAATACAAAGCTAGCGGTTTGGGGTGGGCGTTGATTTGGGCGATCGCCTCTGAGAACTCTTCATACTCCAAAACGGGCAAAATCGGGCCAAAAATCTCATCCTGCATCACCGGCGAATCCCAGGAAACCTTGTCAATTACCGTCGGCGCAATATATTTGTCTTCGACGTTAGTTTGACCGCCCGCGACAATTTCACCATCTTTGATAAACTCTGCCAAACGTCCTAAATGATGCTGATTGATAATTCGGGAATAGTCGGGACTTTTCTGCGGATCTTCGCCGTAAAATTCGTGAATTGATGTTTTAATTGCTTGCATCAAAGCGGGTTTAACTTTTTTGTCAACTAACAGGTAATCTGGAGCAATACAAGTTTGACCGGCATTGATAAATTTGCCCCACGCAATGCGTCTTGCAGTATATTCAACTTGAATGTCTGAGTCTACAATGCAAGGACTTTTGCCACCCAATTCTAATGTGACAGGTGTGAGGTGTTTGGCGGCGGCTTCCATGACTACTTTACCGATTTTTGTGCCTCCGGTAAAGAAGATGTGGTCGAATTTTTCGGCTAATAATTGTTGGCTGATTTCAACTCCTCCTTCGATGGCTGCGATGTAGGCGGGATCGAAGGCTGTGAGAATCATATCCGCGACAACTTTCGACGTGTGCGAGGCGATTTCTGAGGGTTTGAGGATGGCGCAGTTGCCGGCGGCGATCGCCCCGACTAAAGGTGATATCATGAGCTGAAACGGGTAATTCCAAGGCCCGATGATTAAAACGACGCCCAAAGGTTCCGGGTAAATCCGGGCTGAGGCGGGGAATTGATCGATCGGTGTTGGCACTTTTTTGGGCTTGGCCCACGATTCAACGTTTTTGATGGCATAATTAACTTCTGCGAGCGCAGCAATTTCAAAATAAGCCTCATACTCCGGCCTGTTCAAATCAGCCTTGACAGCATCCACAATCCGTGATTGATTGGAGACGATCGCACTTTTGAGATTTTTGAGTTGTTCGATCCGAAAATCCACATCTTTAGTTTTCCCAGTAGCAAAAAATTGTCGCTGCTCCCGGATCGTATCCCTGACACTCAATAGCATATTTTCTCCTGTATCTATCTACATAAATGTTACAATAAAAAAATGAAAATATCAAAAATCAATTTTTTATCTTCCTGTTTATCATTGCTTTGCTTGTTCGCAGTTACAAGCTGCAATTCGAGTTCTCAAAAACAAGTTGTTATTTGCTCAAAAGACTTTAGCGAACAAGTCATCCTTGCAGAAATTTTAGCACAGCACATCGAAGCCAAAACAGATATTAAAGTAGAACGCGAACTCAACCTCGGAGGCTCGCTTTGCCATCAATCCCTAACAGCAGGAAAAATTGACTTGTACGTCGAATATACGGGTACAGGTTTTACCAACATTCTCAAACAAAAGCCGATTTCTGACCCCAAAAAAGTCCTCGCCTACCTCAAACAAGAATATCCCAAACAGTTTAAAGCCGAATGGACTGAACCCCTGGGATTTAATAACGGTTTTGCGATTATTTTGCGGGGAGACGATGCCAAAAAACTCAACTTGCAAACTCTCTCGCAATTGGGTAAAGCTGCACCAAAATTGCGCGCTGGTTTCGGGCCGGAATTCAAAGATAGAGAAGATGGATTTCCCGGATTGGCTAAAACTTACGGGATTAAATTTGCGGAAGAACCGAAGGAGTTGCTGTTAGGATTGCTTTATCAAGCACTGCAACAAAAAGAAGTAGATGTGATTGCTGGAGGCACAACCGATGGTTTGATTCAAAGTTTGGGTTTGGTAGTGCTCAAAGATGATAAGAACTATTTCCCGCCCTATGAAGCTGTGCCGGTTGTGCGATCGCAAATTTTGGAAAAATATCCCGAATTGCGTCCAGTGCTCGCAGAGTTGGGCGGCAAAATCTCCGAGGAAGATATGCGCCAACTCAACTATCAAGTTGATGGGAAACAGCAGGATGCCGCACAATTAGCGCGGCAGTTTTTGCAGCAAAAATTGGGTGAGTCCAAGCCTGCAACTCCGGCGAAATAAAGGCACGAATTATGCAAAAAATGGTTGGATATCATGTCGAGCAAAATATCAACTATAGGTTTGTAGTGAGAACTTTAGTCCTTCTTTTTGCGGACTAAAGTCCTCACTACAAACCTACAATCGGGTGCGTCTCGAAGAAGACCGGGCGAATATAATTCGCGTCTATACAAGCAAAACCTGCCTCCGCAGGTTGAAGAACGAACGGTTAAAATTATGTGATCTTCTTCAGAAGACCGGGCGAATAGAATTCGCGTCTATACAGACAAAACCTGCCTTCGCAGGTTGAAGAAGGAACGGTTAAAATTATGTGATCTTCTTCAGTCCGCGGAGGCGGACTTTGTTTGTGTAGCCGCGGTTTTAACCGCCGTCTTTCTTCATTTTTTCTAAACCTGGTTTCAACCGCCGTCTTTCTTAAGTTCCTTCACTCAGCTTCACTCAGCCTCCGCAAATTCAAAATATCGCTCATATTTTTAATCTGCATACAAGTCCGCTCGAACTGTTCTTTATCCTGGATATCCATGCACAAGTCAATTAATGCCGGCAATCCTGGATATGTTTTGACTTGAGCGCTGCGGACGTTCACTTTGTTGTCTTTTAAATGCGATAATACATCATTGAGAACTCCCACTCGATCGAGCGCTTCGACTTGAATGTTAACCGGATAAGTATTGGGGCGAGATTCATTGCGGTTGGTGGAATTCCAACTCACAGGAACTAATCTATCACCCGGTACACTCTCAACATTTGAACAGCCTTGTCGGTGAATCGAAATTCCTCGGATGCGAGTCACTACTCCAATAATTGATTCGCCGGGAATCGGACAGCAACAGCCGGCTAAATGATACAGCAATCCTTCTACACCTGCGATCGGCGATTTGCTCGGAGATGAACTCGGTACGGGTTTGGGTGCGGCTGATGCAGGTATTTGTACTGGCGATTCCTGGATTCCTGCGGGTGCAGCTTCTATTTTTTGCTGCACTTTGACTAAATCTCGCAGTCGGTTGACTACGAGATTTAGGGTGACTTCGCCGTAGCCCAAACCTGCGATTAAATCTTCGACGCTGTGGTAGTTGCAGCGCTGAGCTACTGATTGCATGGGTTCAGATTTCAGCAAGGATTCTAAGCCGTTTTTACCTAATTCTTTTTCCAGCAATTCCCGCCCGCGAGCGAGATTTTCATCTCGGTGCGATCGCTTTAACCACTGGCGAATTCGGTTTTTTGCTCCGTTTGTCTTGACAAAATTCAGCCAATCGGAGCTGGGATGGCCGTTTTTTTGATTCAAGATTTCT
This sequence comes from Microcoleus sp. PH2017_34_RAT_O_A, assembly GCF_020737885.1. Classification (NCBI taxonomy): domain Bacteria; kingdom Bacillati; phylum Cyanobacteriota; class Cyanophyceae; order Oscillatoriales; family Microcoleaceae; genus Microcoleus; species Microcoleus sp. PH2017_34_RAT_O_A. The sequence continues at coordinate 387,960 of NZ_JAEQDD010000001.1, forward strand.
ACAATATCACCGTTCTTTAAAACCTTGTCTAGTGTCACCATCCGCCCGTTGACTCTGGCGCCGGTGCAGCGATTGCCTATTTCTGTGTGAATGCGGTAAGCAAAATCTACGGGTGTTGACCCGCTATTGAGAGCAATTACGTCTCCGTTAGGAGTGAAAACGTAGATATCTTCGTCGAATAAGTTGTCTTTAATGCTTTGTAAATATTCGCGATCGTCTTTGAGATCGGTTTGCCATTCTAGCAGTTGTCGCAGCCAGGTAAATTTTTCGTCGTCGCCGGTTACTGTGGTATTGGAACCGCCGGTTTCTTTGTATTTCCAGTGGGCTGCTATGCCGTATTCGGCAATGTGGTGCATTGCTACGGTGCGAATTTGTACTTCGATGGGGCGGCCGCTGGTGCCGATGACTCCGGTGTGCAACGATTGATAGCGGTTGGCTTTTGGTAAACCAATATAGTCTTTGAAGCGGCCGGGAATCGGGCGGAATGAATCGTGGACGATCGCCAATGCGCGATAACAGTCATCATTGCTTTCTACTATGATCCGCACCGCAGCAATATCGTACACTTGGTTAAAGCCTTTTTGCCTGCGCTGCATCTTCCCATAAATCCCGTACAAATGTTTGGGACGGCCGCTGACTTCATAGCATTTAATGCCTAAATTGTCAAGCCTTTCTCGCAAACAATCTGTGACTTCTGCAAGTTGGGTTTCTCGATCGCCCCGCTTCACCGCCACCAAGTCCTGAATTTCGCGGTAAGCTTCCGGTTCCAGGTATTTAAAGGCTAAATCTTCCAATTCCCACTTAAAGCGCCCGATACCCAAACGGTTCGCCAGGGGAGCAAAAATCTCTCGGGTTTCTAGGGCAATGGTGCGCTGCTTTTCTTCGGACAAATGCTCCAAAGTCCTCATATTGTGCAGCCTATCTGCGAGTTTGACGACAATCACGCGAATATCTTTAGCCATTGCTAGGAACATTCGGCGGAAATTTTCGGCAAGGCGCTCTGTTTTGCTGGAAAAATTAAACTTAGAAAGCTTGGTGACTCCTTCGACTAACTGTCGCACTTCTGCCCCAAACCGCTGTTCTATTTCTTCGAGAGTAATATCTGTATCTTCCACAATGTCATGGAGGAAACCAGCAGCAATCATAGCGCTGTTTCCGCCCATATATCGGAGTATTCCAGCTACAGCTACGGGATGGCAAATATAAGGTTCTCCCGATTTGCGGTACTGTCCTTCGTGCAAGTCGCGGGCAAATTCAAAGGCCCGACAAATTAAGCCGTTGTCCGTCGTACAATTCGGATTTGGGGCTTCGTCAGGTTGCGATCGAGCATTCAGACATTCTTGCAGCCAGTCGGGAACTATGCAAGGATCGATCGCATTCGAGGGAGTCAGAGTGTTTGCGTTCATGGGGTACACCTTTAAAAATTAGAAATACAAATGGTTAAATGCCAGTTTTCGGTTGAATTGCCGAAATTATGTGTTTAGTTATACTAAACTAATTGAATGCCACAATTTGCAATTCAAAAAAATAGTCAATTTTTCTGTTAACTATACCTATCTAATTGCGAGTCGCCCCCCCTCGCAGGTAGGAAAATATAGTGACTCCACTGCCGCCACTGCGGTCGATCGATCGGGTAAAATGGGGATATTTTGGCGGTAGCAGTGGAGGTCAGTCGATTTGAGATTTGAGATTTGAGATTTGACTCGACAGATGAATCTGGAACTAGGGTCTAAAATTTGAAGATATCCACTCTAGCGAGCATTAGGACACTGTACCTGTTTTTGGTGGAGCGGGCGATCGGCATTTACAGGCAACGCTAAACTCAAAGCAGAAGCCAGAGCGATCGAGTCACGCCCCCAGTGATGAAATTTTCTCAAAAAACAGGGAATTGCTGCAAAAAGGCACGGCTTTCCTTCATCTGAGCCAACCTTAAGCAAGAATCTACTTTGATTATAAATATAAATTTGTTCACAAAATCATGATATTGTCCGAAGACCGCCGCCATTGCTACGAAGAATTACAGCAAGCACTCGAACAGCTACAAAGAACTGTTACACAGGATAAGGTCGATCGGGCAGCGCTGGCGATCGAATACAAAAAAGTGCAACAATTTTTCGGAAACCAAATTATGAGAGTCCCCAGCACTGAGTTAGACGCCTCAGAACCCCCCCCAGAACAGTCATATTTGACGGAAATTCACAAGCAACTGCGGTTATTGGGAACAGATGTCACGTTTTTGCAAGTAGCGAAGCAGCCAGCAACAGCATCCGCAAGGCAAACTGCGACGGCGGAGCGACTTAACACGCTAATTGGCTACTGCGGTGTGGTGCTCCAAAAAAATTCTGGTGCGCCCGGGCCCGTCGAGATGCAAAATTAATAACTGTTTTCGTATAGTAAACGATTTCTTGTAAATTCCTTGAAGATAGCGGTAGACATTGATAGTATGTAATCAATAAAAAACCACCGTGTATGACGAATTCCAATACATTGGATACGGACTCAACTTCACACGCAAAGAAATTCTTGCCTTTTTGGGACAAGTCATGTCAGGAGATATCGAGACAGTTGTGGTCGTCGATCGCTTTGACCTACTCGCGCCCAGGAGTTGACAGATCCATATTATCAAGTGGATCTGTCAACAGCAAAATTGCTAACTCCTGGTTCTGTGCCGAACAGACTTATCTCCCCAACCAGAAATGGTTGAAGATATCCTATGAATCATCCAGGCTGACGATTGCGGACTCTACTCCCAGCGTCAAGACAAATCTACTATCCAAAAAGATCAGAGTCTACCCGGAAACAAAACTAGCTCAGAAATGGCGGACATGGATAGCCGCAAGCAGATGGTGTTACAATCAAGCAATTGCCATTCTCAAAAATGAAAAAATCGGTAAATATGAATTGCGTAAACGCATCATGGATTCAGCACCTGAATGGGTGTCTCAACAGCCATACAACCCGCGTCAACTAGCAGTATTTCAAGCCTGCGAAGCACACAAAGCAGCTTGTAAATCCCAAGGTACAGCCAAGTTTAGAAGTTGTCAAGAACCAACTCAAACTATTAGGTTTCAAACAGCGAACTGGAAATCAAACACATTCTATCCGCGCGAAACCAAAGGCTTGTCTTTTAAAGCGTCTGAAGCAATAGTGGAGGTAATGCAACACGAACCAACCCTTAGTATTATCAACGATCAATGGTTTATCTGCTATGCGGTTGACACTGTTGCACCGCCTCCGACTCAATCCGAATTAGCGATTGCCTTAGACCCGGGAATCAGAACATTTATGACAGGATTTGACGGTCATAATATACTGAAATTAGGCAAAAGTGATATCGGTCGCATTTATCGGTTAGCCAGACATTTAGACAAGTTAATGTCTCGGCTCGGAAAAAGCAAAGGTAGTCAGTTTAAGCGGCTGCGGTATCGATTGAGAAAAGTAGCAGCAAGGATTCGTGTTAAGATTAAGAACTTAGTTTCGGAATTGCACAATAAGGCGGCTAATTACCTAGTTAGCAAGTATAAGTTAATTTTCTTGCCAACATTTGAAACGCAGCAAATGGTAAAAAAGGGTAAGCGAAAACTTGCCACGAAGACAGCTAGAGCGATGGTGACTTTGAGTCATTATCGTTTTAAACAAACGTTGAAGCATCAAGCATCCAAGTACGGTTGTGTTGTAGTAGACGTGACAGAAGAGTACACCAGTAAGACTTGTTCAAAATGCGGTCATATCCATAGCAAGTTGGGCGGCTTAAAAACGTTTAAATGTCCCGAATGCGGACACACTCTGGACAGGGATTTAAACGGCGCTTTCAATATTCTGTTGAAAGCTTTGAGGGATACCTCCATGTCTGGTAAGCTGCAAGCTTTCCAGATTATGCCATACACAGTAGATTTGGGTGGATTCCTAGATTTACCGGGTTAAATGTATCTGAATTAACAGGGAATATAGATAAGGCAAGGAGAAATAAAGCGGTGGAATGTCCAAAATGCAAGCATCCCAACTTAGACGGTGGCACCTTAGCCGGCAGTATGTCGGTGCAGTGGTGTCCCAACTGTTACGGTATCTGGATTCCGGGCAAAGAATACGAAGCTTGGCAGAAAGAACACAGCCTCTGGTACAACAAATCCGAGAAGCCTCAGCCGACTGGCACTCTCGGCATAGAATTCACGCCGTCTCCCTACGACAGCAAAGCAGCACTGTGTCCCGAAGACGGTCACTATCTGTCGCGGGCAAAGGTTCCGTTTAGCAGAGTGCCCTTTTACATAGAGCGCTGTATGCTGTGCGGAGGAATTTGGTGCGATAACGGCGAGTGGGATATTCTCGAAAGTCTGGGATTCCACACCGAGATTGACAAGATGTTTTCTCCCAACTGGCAAGCTAAGGCCCGCGTGCAAGAACTCGCTGCTCGGGAACGTCAGGTGCTGACTGAGAAGCTGGGCCCGGATATCGCCGGATATGTGTTGGAACTAGCGGAAGTTTTAGCAGACCATCCCCATGCTGATTGTGCGGCTACTTACATATTGCGGAGAGCTGAGTTGAAACGAAAGGAAATTTAGTCAGTTGGCAGTTGGCAGTTGGCAGTTGGCAGTTGGCAGTTGGCAGTTGGCAGTTGGCAGTTGGCAGTTGGCAGTTGGCAGTTGGCAGTTGGCAGTTGGCAGTTGGCAGTTGGCAGTTGGCAGTTGGCAGTTGGCAGTTGGCAGTTGGCAGTTGGCAGTTGGCAGTTGGCAGTTGGCAGTTGGCAGTTGGCAGTTGGCTGTGGTCATTAGTTATCAAATACTGACTAACAACTGACAACTAACTGACAACTAATAATTAACTGCTATCATGTCTGGTCGATTGTCATTAATAAAATTGTTTGTAGTAAGGATGAAATTTATCCCGTCACCCCGATTGATGACTCGCCGTCCTCACTACGAACGATTTAGGATTATATGACGGGACATGATATGACCAATAACCAATAACTAACAACTAATAACTAACAACTAATAATTAACAACCAATAACCAATAACCAATAACCAATAACCAATAACCAATAACCAATAACCAATAACCAATAACTAAGGACTAAGGACTAAGGACTAATGACTAATGACTCTTCTCTATTTTCGGTTGAAAATCTGCGAGTAGCTTATCCTCAGCGGCGGGGCCAATCCGGTTGGGCCGTTGATGGGGTTTCCCTGGCGTTGGAACCGGGGGAAAAACTGGGATTAGTTGGGGAGTCTGGGTGCGGTAAGTCAACTTTGGGTAGGGCGGCGATGCGGTTGCTGCCGGATTCGACTTTGGTTGAGGGGCGGGTTGGTTTTGGTGGAGAGTCGGTGTTTGAGATGAATGCTTCGCGGCTCAGACGCTTTCGGGGCGAAGCTGTGGCATTGATTTTTCAAGATCCGATGACTCGTCTCGATCCTTTGATGACTGTTGGGGAACACTGCATTGAGACTTTGCAGGCTCACAGACCGAATTTGAATCGCAAGGAAGCTAAGAAACGGGCGATCGAGATTTTGGATGCTGTGAAAATTCCGGCGTCTCGCTGGTCGCAATTTCCCCACGAATTTAGCGGTGGAATGCGCCAAAGAGTGGCAATTGCTTTGGCTCTTTTGCTCGATCCTAAATTAATTGTGGCGGATGAACCGACGACGAGTTTGGATGTAACTGTCGCTGCTCAGATTTTGCAGGAGTTAACCCGACTTTGCGCTTCAAGAGGAACGGCGATTTTGCTGATTTCTCACGATTTGGCGATGGTGGCTGAGTATTGCGATCGCATTGCGGTGATGTACGGCGGCAAAGTCGTAGAAACGGGGCCAGTGCTGGATGTTTTTGAACGGCCGCAACACGAATATACTCGATCGCTCCTGAAAGCAGCTTTGCACATTCAAGCTGATTCGGGTAAAGGGTTAACATCGGAGGAAATAAGGACTGAAGTCCTCACTACAAACTTAACAAATTCACCTCTGTTGACTGTGACGAATTTACAGCAGCACTACAGTTTAGAAAGCAATTTATTAGACCAGTTATTTTCGCGGAACCGCCAGGTAATTAAAGCCGTAGACGGCGTTAGTTTAGAGCTAGAGCGGGGAGAAATCCTCGGGCTTGTAGGGGAGTCCGGCTGCGGCAAAAGTACGTTATCGCGCACAATTTTGCGGCTAATTCCCCCGACAGGTGGCAAAGTGGAATTTCAAGGCATAGATATCACTGCCCTGAGTCGCGATGCTGTCAGGAAACACCGCCGCCAAATGCAAATGGTATTTCAAGATCCCCACGCTTGCTTGAATCCGATGATGACTGTCGGGCAAAGTATTGCCGATCCTTTGTTGATTCACAAATTAGCTAAGGGAGAAGAAGCTAAAAAACAAGTAATCCAAATGTTAGAGCGGGTGGGTTTGACTCCTGGGGAGGATTTCTTTCGCCGTTATCCGGGGGAACTGTCGGGGGGACAACAGCAGCGGGTTTCCATCGCCCGAGCTTTGATTACTCGGCCGCAACTGATTATTTGCGACGAACCGGTGAGTATGCTGGATGCTAGCGTACAGACTCAGGTATTAGAGCTGATGCTGGAGTTGAAGCAGGAATTTAATTTGACTTATCTGTTTATTACGCACGATTTGTGGGTGGCGAGGTTTTTTTGCGATCGCATTGCGGTAATGAATTCGGGAAAAATTGTGGAAATCGGGAAAACTAGGGATATTTTTACTAATCCGCAGCACCCTTATACTCAGGAGTTATTGCAGGCTGCTCCTTTACTGGCTCGAACTCAATAAAAATGTATAAAATTAGCGCAATCAGATATTAGTCAGCAACTTCTATATGGATTTCGGAAATTTCTGATTAAATTCGTTACAGTGAAGGGATACTTTTCAAATCATCCCACGGACACCAAGCAAATATGGCAAAATCTGACTTAGGCAGTTTTGCGGTGGCATCCGAAGCCTCACTCGAAATCGCAGAGGATGAGGACACCGAGATCGATCGTCCGACGGTAAGTAGATCGTCAGCATACAACAGTTGGTCTGCCGACGATCCCGTGGGAGCTTTGTTCAAAGAAATGGCTCGCTATCCCCTACTGACTGCCACCGAAGAGGTAGAGTTGGCGCGCCGCGTTCAAGAATTGGTAGCCCTTCAGGAACTAGAAGAGCGTTTAAAGCAGGAATTGGACAGAGTGCCCACAAAAGCTGAACTAGCCACGGCTTTGGGGGTGAGCGAAACTCAACTGCAACAGATCCGCTACCAGTGTCAGTCGGCGAAACGGAAAATGATCAGCTCTAATTTGCGCTTGGTGGTTTCGATTGCCAAACGCTATCTCAACCGGGGCGTGCCTTTTCTTGATTTAATTCAGGAAGGATCTTTGGGTTTGAACCGAGCCGCCGAAAAGTTCGATCCTGAGAAGGGTTATAAATTTTCTACCTATGCCTATTGGTGGATTCGCCAAGGAATTACCCGCACAATTGCCAATCAAGGGCGGACAATTCGGTTGCCGGTTCACATTGTCGAACAGTTAAATAAACTCAAAAGAGTTTATCGGGATTTGAGGCGTTCTCTTCAACGCAATCCCACTGAACTTGAACTTGCTAAAGAAATGGAAGTTACTTCCGAACAGCTTCGTTACCTCCAGCAAGTGCGCCGCCAATCTTTATCTCTCAACCACCGCATCGGCACGGAAGAAAGTTCGGAACTTTTGGATGTTATTGAAGATAATGCAACGCAATCTCCCGAAGCTCAGATGAATGAGATGATGATGCGCCAAGATATTTTGGAGGTGTTGGATAATATTTTGACTGAGCGGGAAAAAGAGATTGTTGCTATGCGTTACGGTTTGATAACTGGCGAACCTTACACTTTAGAAGAAGTCAGTAGTTTGTTCAATCTGTCCCGCGAACGAGTCCGTCAAATTCAAAATAAGGCAATGCGAAAGCTGCGCCGCCCTCAAGTGACGGAACGATTGAAGGGCTGGTTGAAATAAGCTTCAAAACATTGAGTTTGCATTGTGAAAAGTCTTAAATATTGGACGGCGAATGAAATTCGCGTCTATACAAACAAAACCCGCGGAGGCGGGTTTAATTGGTTTAACTGGTTCCAAGGCAGGGGAGCATCTTATTTTTGTAAAAAGCATTTTTTTCTTATAGTGCGAGCGTCCCCGCTCGCGTATCGTATAATACGCGATCGCCCCCGCTCGCGTATCGTATAATACGCGATCGCCCCCGCTCGCGTATCGTATAATACGCGATCGCCCCCGCTCGCACTATTAAATGCAAAACTGAGATCCTCCCCCAAGGCAGAGCCTTGGAACAGATATTCAGAGGCTCTGCCTCGGCTGGGAAAAAAGGAGGCAGAGCCTCCAGATCTGCGTTACTAGGCAGGAGCCTGGTAACGAGTAGAATTAAAAATATCTTGATGTGGTATTTTAAATTGTTGATTGTCGCTTACTACTGATTGATTTATGTCTGATGAGGTGATTTTGCGTCCAGCTACCCGCGCCGATGTGCCGGTGCTGTTTGATTTGATTAAGGCTTTAGCTGAGTACGAAAAGTTATCTGATGCGGTAACAGGTAATGCGGTAGATTTGGAAAATCATTTGTTTGCCGATCGCCCTTTTGCTGAAGCGATTCTAGCAGAATGCGAAGATCGGATTGTCGGCTGGGCGCTATTTTTTTACAATTATTCTACTTTTTTGACTCAGCCGGGGATTTATTTGGAGGATTTGTTTGTGCTCCCTGAGTTTCGCGGGCGGGGAATTGGCAAGTCTTTGATTGTTTATTTGGCGCGGTTGACGGTGGAAAGGGGCTGCGGGCGCTTGGAGTGGAGTGTGCTTGATTGGAATGAATTGGCGATCGGATTTTACAAGGGTATAGGTGCTGATGTGATGCCCGACTGGCGGATTTGCCGGGTGGCGGGGGAGTCTTTGGCGAGTTTGGCCTCGAAGTGATTTTATCAGTTGGCGATCGCACTGGGACTCTCAAAAACGACTCTCAGAAACCGGGCTTTTTGCTGAATCTGCCGTCTGTAACCCGTCTTTTCCCGAAAAACCCGGTTTCTGGGCACCTCGTGGGTCAATTTTGGGTTGGGTAAATCCTAGTAAATAATTGGCAAAAATATAGGAAAATTTAAGTGACAGTAGATTTTGACTGAGAGAGTAGATCGTGATTATTTGGGTAAACGAGCAAATCGATCCGTCGGGTATTCTTTATGCTTGCATTGCTTGTGGCGATGAGACTCAAGCCAAGCAATGCCACGAATCTTTTGAGCAGAATTTGACGGCAGAGCAAAAACAGCAGGGCTGGGTTGCTACATTGCGAACAGTTACTTCTTGGGATGAGGTGCCTGTTAATTCTTTGAAATTGAATTGATGAGGGCAAGTTAGTCGATTTTAGATTTTAGATTTTAGATTTTAGATTGACTCCACAGATGCAATTTGGGAGTTTGAACTTTCGTCTAAAATTTTGATCGATACCCTCCGTCGTGTTGGCGCTTAATATGCGTTTTTGGTTGACTTATCAGCAGATTTAGTCTCGCTGTATTGAGGTGCGATCGCAACTGCCGGAAAACACAGCATATAATTTCGGAAAATGCCAGATAACTCGTTAGCAGAGCCTTCTAAGACGATCGCACTTTTGTAAAATTCAAACAAATCTGGTGAAAGTGTATCTGAAAGTACAATGCTGCAATCGTTGATGTCTGATACTCTCAAAATTGTGTCCTCCTGGCTGCGGGAATTTGGGCGGGAAATTGCGGGGGCGCAGTTCCCCGGCGGGAGGGTGAAACAGCCTGCATCCTGCGATCCCATAGCTGCAAGTTCCGCTAACGACAAATCGCATTTTTCAAACTGGTTTTAGCCTTACTATTAGTCAATAGAGGCATTTCAAATTGTCAAGTTAAGTTTTTATGATTGAGACATTATTTCACGCTTATACGCCTCTAGTGATCTGGACTGGGTTGGGACTGCTGGTATTTCGGTACATCCCAGTTGATTTTCCTAAGCTGCTGAGCCGCTTTCTGTTCTGGATTGGGATACCCCTGCAAATTGCAGTTTTAGCCCGTCAGAGCGATTTTTCCGGTGCTGTCGGATTCACACCGGCGATCGCCATATTCGTATTATTTGTCAGTACGAGTTTAGCTTGGTTGACTTGGGTATTATTACGGCGGCTGAGCACCCGCCACGTCAAAAAGCCATATTTTGACGGCAAACATTCTGTAGTTAATTTATTTCTATTAAATATAAATTCCCTGACGCGATCGAGCCAAGGCAGTTTTATCCTAGCTGCGATGTTAGGGAATACCGGCTTTGTCGGATTAGCAATCACCCCCGCGATCATCAGCAGCGATAACAACAACTGGGCCGTCTTGTACAGCGTCACCAACAACGTGATGGGAAGCTACGGATTTGGTGTATTTCTTGCTAGCTATTTCGGGCATTCCGATGGAAAAAATCACTGGTGGATTCAGCTTCGGGACGTGCTAACAGTTCCCGCCCTGTGGGCATTTATCATTGGTTTTTTTACCAGAAGTGTCCCCCTGCCTGAGACTGTAGAATCGGGATTGCAGACGGCAGTTTTAGGGGTAATTGCTAGTGCTTTGGTGTTGGTTGGTATCCGGCTGAGAGCTATTAAAACATGGCAAAGTTTTGAACTAGCGTTAATCCCGTCGCTGTTAAAAGTGGTAATTGTGCCGGTACTGATCGGATTGGGTGCTAGTTTTTTCGGATTGAGCGGCGATCCGAGGTTGGTTTTGGTGTTGATGTCGGGAACGCCCACGGCTCTTTCGGTGCTAATTTTAGCAGAAATATATGAACTCGATCGCGATTTGTTAGCTAGCAGTATCGCCCTCACTTCTGTGGGTTTGCTGTTGATGCTGCCGCTGTGGTTGGCTTGCTTTATTTAATATTCAATACGGTTCAGTTAACACTGTTTCTAGCCCGGAGATCCCCCTAAATTCCCCGGATAGTCGGGGGACTTCGATCGAGTTCTTGTCCCCCCCTTTTTTAAGGGGGGTTAGGGGGGATCGGCCTTAACAATCGCCTATTGAGCTAATATTAACTGAGTTGTCAAATTAGATAGGGCTTGCTGAAAAATCAATCACATATTGCGTGGCATAGGTTTAGATGGCGCGAGGGAGAAAAAAGTGCAAGATAAACAGGTAATATAGATCA
>NZ_JAEQDD010000002.1:0-97372 GCF_020737885.1 Microcoleus sp. PH2017_34_RAT_O_A
TCGGGTAGATTAAGCAGTCTGTCAAGATGAAGATCCATACGGTAGAAATCAATTAGTAGTATCTCATTATACACTTTTCACCAAAAAGCCAGAAGAGCCTAAACAACCCCGTTTGTAGTGAGTGATTTAGTCCTATTTTTAAGGGCTAAAATCTTGAACGCAGCGCTCATAACTTTTATTTTATTACTCTTGAAAAAGTGCTTGGATAAGCTGCTATTTTGGTGTCAGATTATTATGTAAGCATTTTTTTTAAGTGCTGTACTCAGATCCAGGTATGTAGTTGCGCTTCAGCGCTCTTTCTTTATATCTATGAAAGAGCGCTGAAGCGCAACTACGTACCTTGAAAAATGTTCGACTATTTAATATTTTCCGAACCAACGGCCTCTGAAATTGAATTAAATCCTTTTTCTTCTAACTTTTGCAGCAAGCCTGCCAAAATTCGGCGTACCATCCAAGGCCCTTCGTAAACCCAACCTGTGTAAACTTGAATTAAACTCGCACCGGCGGCAATTTTTTCCCAAGCATCTTCGGCGGTGAAAATGCCACCTACTCCAATTATTGGTAATTCGCCTTTGGTATATTGCCAGATAAATCTGATTACTTCTGTCGATCGCACTTGCACTGGTATTCCGCTAATTCCGCCCGCTTCTTCGGCGATGGGTTTGCCTGTTTCTGGCAAGATTTGGGTTTTCAATCCGTCGCGGCGGATCGTGGTGTTGGTGGCGATAATTCCTGCTAGTTGGTAGGTTTTTGCTAAGTCGAGGATGGATGCGATCGCCTCTGGTTCCAAATCCGGCGCAATCTTGACTAAAATTGGCTTGATTCCCCGATTTTCTTGTTGCAAAGTTTCCAAAATTGTGCTAAGCCCAGCAGCATCTTGGAGCGATCGCAATCCAGGCGTATTGGGAGAGGAAACGTTGACTACAAAATAGTCGCCCCAATCTTTGAGCAGCTTAAAACTCTCCAAATAATCGGCTGCGGCCAGCTCTAACGGTGTTACCTTAGATTTACCAAGATTGATGCCCAAGGGGAAAGGAGGCTCAGGCATGGGGCGCGAGCCGTCTAATTTTAACTTTTTCTGTGCTTCCTGAAACCGGGCTGCCATTGCCGCGGCTCCTTGATTGTTAAATCCCATGCGGTTGAGGGCTGCACTGTCAGCAGACAAGCGAAACAACCGAGGTTGGGGATTTCCCGGCTGCGCTTGGGAGGTGACTGTACCGAGTTCGGCAAAGCCAAAGCCAAAATTTGCCCAAATGTCCGCAGCTACGCCATTTTTATCAAATCCTGCGGCTAAGCCGACAGGATTTTTAAAGCTCAGTCCCCACTTCGATTGTTCGAGGCGAGAATCTTGGACTCCCAAAGATTTCTGCAATCGAGAGAGCATTTGACTGGTGGCAGGATTAGACTGGGTTCGGGCTGCTATTTCTAGAACTTGAAGAGTGCGGTTGTGCAGCCACTCGGCATCGGTTTTCAATACTGAAAACAACAGCGGGCGCACACCTAATTGATAAATATCCAATGACTTGTCCTGGGGCTATTGACAAATGAGAAATCAGAAGGGAAATAAAAATAGTCAGCAGGAGACTGGAAAGGGGGAGTATCTCAGTTTTGCCTTGATAGTGCTGTCCCCGCTCGCTTGCGGTTATAACCAAGCGAGCCGGGACAGCACTATATATATACAATAAAATGCTTTTTATAAAAATGAGCTACTCCCCTGGGAAGGTGAGATTTTTACTTTTACTGCGATCGACCGGATCGACATTTTAGATTGAAGCATAATTTAGACGACTATATTATAGGTTGATTCTTTTCCATTTTAAATTTTGAAATTTTTAAGTTTGTAAGTTGAAATTGGACAAAGGTGTGGGGAATCTGGGACATGGGGCAGGAGCAAAGAGCGAAGGATTTAGACGAACAAATCGCGGGGCTGGAGCGCGTGCTCCAGACTCTCCGAGAAGAGGAGAATGTGGAAGTGCTGCTGGAGACGGCACTCGGTTATTTGCAAGCGGAATTTGACTGGCGGTTGATTTGGATCGGGTTGTACGATCGACAGGCGCACCGATTGTTAGGGAAAGGCGGCATGACTCCTAATGGCGACTTGTCTTTTCTCAAACAGCGGTTTTCCCTGACTCCGGGGGATTTGCTGGAACAAGTGGTGATTCAGCTCCGGCCCGTGGGAGTCCCGGATTTGCGATCGGAAAACAGGGCCGGAGAATGGCGCAAAGCGGCTCAAACTTACAATATTCAAGGCACGACTCTGTTTCCGTTGCGCTACAAAGACCGCTGCTACGGTGTGATTCTGCTGGGGACAGACGTGTGGGGTTCTGCGCCAAATTCGGCAGAAAAAACGCAGTTGGCGATCGTATTTGGAGCACTGGCAACTGCTCTTTATCAAATAGAAAAAGATTGGCAGCGACAACAGGTCAAACGCCCGGATGAGTCTCTGTTAGCACTGATTTCGCAGTTGCGGGAATTGCGATCGCTCGACCAATATTTGCAAGCGGTAGTCGAACAAGCCCATGAATTTATTGAGCCGACGCGCACTAATGTTTATTGGTTCGAGCGAGAGCGGCGCTATTTTTGGCGCCGAGTTAGCAACCGCCAAATTGCTCCTGGTTTGGGCCAGATCCGACCGGCTTCGGGCATTACTGTGCAAGACTTGGGCGAATTTTATCAGGCTTTAGCGGCCCAACAAATAGTTTGGATCGGTGAATCTCACAGTTCTCTGAAAACTGAGCTGACGGGGCGGTTGATGCAGCAAATTCGCGCTCGCTCTCTGTTGGCGGCGCCGATTGTTTTGGAAGGGGAATTGTTGGGATTTTTGGCAGTGGAAGCTGGCGAGCCGCGGATTTGGCAAGACAATGAAAAACAGTACCTGCGGGGAGCGGCGCAATTAGTGGCTCTGACGGCTCCTCTGTCGGAAATGGAGGAGAGGATTGAGCAAACACAGCTCGATCGAGATTTAACTGCCGGCATCGCTCGCGCCATCTACAGCGATGCTGACTGGGAGGCGACTTTGAAAAATACGGCGGAGCAGTTGTGCTCTCGGCTCAAGTGCGAATACTTTTTGCTGTTGTTGTACAGGGAAGAACAAAATCGCTTTGAAATTGTCTCCCAAAATCTGCCCCGCAACCGCAGACAAGTACCGTCGCCACTCAACGCCCTTGATGTGGCTGATGTGGGGCTGGTGCAAGAAAGCGCGGAACCTCTGGCGATCGAAAATTGGGAGGAAGACGGGCGGTTGGGCGCTTGGCGGGAAGTGCTGGCGGAAGCGGGGGTGCGATCGCTTTTGGCATCGAGCACTCGCACAAAACAGTCCGAGGGAGAAAACCCCAGTCGAAAATCGAAAATCGAAAATCGAAAATCGATCGAGGGTTTGCTGGTTGTCGGGCACAGCGCAACTCGCACTTGGAGGCGATCGGAGCGAGAATTAGTTCGAGTAGTCAGCCAACAGTTAGGATTGATTCTGCACTCCTGGCAGCAGAGTTCGGAAATTGACAAATATCAGGAATTTGAGCGATCGATCAAATCGGGTTTGGCGCTGTTGCAGCATTCGGGCGAGCCACAATCTCCACAACAGAAATCTGTTGCTTCGCCGAATATGTTCCCAGAGTTGCCGCTGCAAAAGCTCGATCGTCATTTTGCCGAACACGTTTCCCAGACAATTGCCTGTCCTTTAGTGGCAGTAATTACTTGGAATCCAGGCTACGAGGCAGCTTCAATCTCCGCCGCAGTAGCTGCCAATCCCGTATTTGCCCTGAATCCCGAGGCGCTGATTCCTGTCCAAACAGACGCTTTGATCCAACAAACCCTGGCGGCAGGAGGCGTGCTGCAACAGAGTATGAGCCAAGTGCTGCTGGCGACAAAGCGGTGGCTGCGGAGTCCAGGAATTGGCGAAATTATGACAGTGGCGCTGCGGAGTGCCCCAGAACACGCTCCCTTGGGCATTGTGGTGGTGGCGGACGCTCCGGGCCGCCAGTGGTCGGAGTTGTCGGTGAATTTGCTGAGTTCGATGGCATCTCAGTTGGCTTGGCGGCGCAGGTATGTGGCAGTGCAATCGGCGCAGGAGTCGCAGCGATTGGATCTGGAGATGCTCAACTGGTACAAGCAGCGCCGTTTCGAGGATTTTTACCGCACTGTGGCAGCGGGCCTCAAGGAGTTGGGAGAGTTGAGCCAGTCGATTTTGCAGTCGGCGAAGGAACAAAAAGATGCTCTGAAAACCTTGCGCTACCAACAGGTTTTGCGGCAAATTGGCAATGCTTTGGGGTCAATTCATTTGGTGCTGAAACAGGAACAGTGGCGGCCGCAATTCGGACAAGATGCGGTTCCTGTGAGCGCTTGGCTGAGGCGATCGCTCGATCGCACGGCCCCCCTGGTCAAACAGTCGGGAATCTTGCTGGAAGTGAACAGAGAGACCGCTGTGTCGCTGCCTGCGGGTAAGACTTTGGGAGTTCGCGGAGATAGCATCAAGCTGGATTTGATCCTGTGCGAGTTGCTGGCGATGGCTTGCAGGCGTTCTGGAGCTGGCGATAAGATTGAGATTCGCTCTCAACTTTTGGGGGAAGAATGGCTAGAATTATCTGTGATTGATAGTGGCGAGTGCGATCGACAGTTACTTGCCGGCTTCAACGGCGGTTTCCACGGCGATATATTGGCCGTTACGTCAAATAGGTCGATCGGGCAAAATCTCTTAATTTGTCAGCGAGCGGTACGTTTAATGGGGGGAGACTTTTCCTTAGAAATCTTAGAAAATAACTTAATTGTCGCCCGCTTAGTCCTACCTCTAGCAGGTTCGTAGTCAGGACTTCAGTCCTTCTTCCAGGTTCGTAGTGAGGACTTCAGTCCGCATCCATAAATCTCAACTTAAATCCTCACCACTAAAACCTGCATCAAGAAATGGATGATTAACATCCAAACTATTGAAAACCCTCTGCTTAAACCGAAGGACTAGCAGTTTCCACCACATCAGAACTAGGGAAAAACTTGTCAGTAATCCAAGCAGTTAAAATATGAGAAAGCAATCCCATCGGCCCAGCAAACAAACACAAAGCCAAAGAATGAACAGTCCAAACACCCGTCCGTTGTCCTTCCAAATAAATCCAGCGTCCCACAAACAAATCCATCACTAAAAAATGAATCCATCCCGTAGCAGCAGCCGTTTCCTCCCCCAGAAACTTAGCAATATCTGCTAACTTAGGATTGGACAAAGCAGCCGCATTTTCTGGAGTCAGACTGCTACCAAACAAATATATGTACAAGACGGCGAGCACGGCAAACGGAATAAAGGAATTCATCACTTTGCGGGTGATTCCCCAGTTGGGCAATAAAATCATAATTGCCCAGAAAGGCAAAACGAAGACATTACCTACATCGAAAATTAGTTCTGGCGTCATAGTCGGCTGTTGGCTCCTGTAAATGAATGCAATAAACGATGTTAAGATTACTTTACACAATTTTTGCTAACATTTCTCAAAATCCGCAAAAATCCGATTCACAAATTAGACATAATTGCTAGATTTACGGGAAATGTAAGATTTACACGTGCAGGTACAGGTATGTAGTTGCGCTTGAGCGCTCTTTCATATAATAAAGAAAGAGCGCTCAAGCGCAACTACGTACCTTAAGAACTAACAGGTAAAACCTATGACAACAAATTATAATAACTTTCCCGATTGGTGTAAGCACAAAGATAATCTCTCTCCCGGCGCGAAACATACCGTAGAAATACTGTTGCAAATATCAGATACTACCGAGTGCGATCGAGCTAACGAAGTGCTTGCTAATACAACAGAAATAAATCTTAAACTTGCTCAACTTACCGATATCAGTCCCCTGTCATCTTTCACTCAACTTACTAATCTAAATCTTAGTAGCAATCAAATATCTGACCTCGCTCCCCTGAAATCTTTAACCAACCTGAAAACTCTGATAATAGATGTCAATCAAATATCAGACATCAGTCCGCTTTTATCTCTAACAAATCTGACTAAACTCGTTCTCGATACCAATCAAATATCAGACATCAGTCCCCTGGCGCGTCTAACTAATCTTGTCGAACTTGTCTTGTTTGATAACAAAATTTCTGACATCAGTCCCGTGAAAACTTTAACCAACTTAAAGGCGCTGATTCTGTACAAAAATCAAATATCAGATATCGCTCCTCTGTCAAATTTAACTGAACTTCAGACACTCTACCTTTACAAAAATCAAATATCGGATATCAGTCCGCTGGCTGCTTTGAAAAATCTCACTACGCTGTTTCTATTCGAGAATCAAATATCGGACTTAACTCCGCTGAAAGCTTTGACTAAATTAAATAAACTGGTTTTGTTTGAAAATAAAATATCTGATGTTAGTCCTTTGGCAGGTTTGACTAATTTAGTTGAGCTGAACCTTGGCAACAATCAAATTTCAGACATTACTCCGCTGAAATCATTAACTAATTTGACTCAACTTTATTTGTTCAATAATCCGATTGCTGATATCAGCGCGGTGCAAGCTTTGAATAATTTGTTTGTACTCGACTTGTACAACAATCAAATCTCCGATATCAGTCCACTGCAATCTTTGCAAAAGCTAACGACGCTTGACTTGCGCGGAAATTCGATTGTAAATAAGATTTGCCCGGTGACTCCTGAATCAATCTGTCGGTTTTAATTGTTAAGGCGGTGGCGAAATCTGGGTGGGTATGATAAGCTATCGAACGTCGGTATCAGGAGAAAGTTATGAGCGGACATGATGCTTTGATGTTAGGAATGCTGCTGTTGCCCGGTTTGGCTTTGTCGATCGCAGTTATGGGCGCTTTTGCCGCTGGTGGATAAAGTGTTCGTAGTGAGAACTTTAGTCCTATTTAAAATTATAAGAGGACTAAAGTCCTTACTACGAACCTGTGGCGGCTGGGTTTACAAAAATTGTGCTGTGATGTCGGAATTGACTAGGGTATTCGCGCACAAAATACCCGATGCTGCGACGGCGGGAACCCCGATTCCGGGCATGGTGCTGTCTCCCACTCGATACAAGCCTTTGACTGGGGTTTGCGGCCCCGGAAAGGTGCCTTTGCCGGCGGCGATTGCAGGCCCGTAGGTTCCTTGATAGCGGTGCAAAAATCGGGCGTGGGTTAGCGGTGTGCCGATCGACTCCAGGACTATTCGCGATCGCAAATCCGGTATAATTTTTTCTAAAGCTTTGAACAGAGATTGCGATCGCTCTTGTTTCCTTTCCTGATAACCGCCGCCATACTCCCAGCCTGCGTAAGGTTCCAATGTATAGGCGTGAATCGCGTGATGTCCCGGCGGTGCAAGAGTTGCATCCCACACAGTCGGAATCGAAATCATGCAGGTATTTCCGGGTACTGTAATGTCAACCTTGCTGTCATGAACGACGACGTGGTGGCCGGTCAAGCCTTCGATTCCTTCGGCTTTAATGCCTAAATGCAGGTGCATGAAACTGTCTACGGCGGGCATCGATAAGGCAGTTTTTCGGTAACTTTCCGGCAAATCTTCAGGGCGCAGTAATTTTGTATAAGTATCCCAAACTGTAGCATTTGAAATCACAATTGGGGCGCGGATAATTTCGCCATTTTGCAAGCGAACTCCCGTAGTTTTACCAGATTCAACTAATATTTGCTCGACTGGTGTTCCCAATCGCAATTTTCCACCCCAGCGCTGCAAGCCTCGAACTAAAGCATCGACGATCGCACCGCTGCCACCTACAGGATACTCGATCGCCGATCGCGATCGTTCGCCAATCATAAAAGCGATCTCTGGCGCGACGGTTCCATGCGCTTTCAAGCCCGATAGCAAGAAGCACTCCAAATCGATCAAACGCCTCACCCAAGGATCTTGCACGTCCCTATCCATTAATGTACCAGCCGAACTGGCGATCGCACCTAATGACGGCAAAAGCTTCAGCAAAGCAGGCGAGTAGCGAGACAGCAACACGGGTATCAACTGCCAGTCGGATCTCAGTGCTAAAGCCGGAATTCCCCGCAAACCTTCATACAAAACTAATAAATTTTGTTGAAATTGCTGCAATTCTATAGCGCCTTGCGGTGCGAATTTAGCTACAGCATCTAAGTAATTTCTCGCATCAGCATAAACTGGCAAACTTCCCTCAGGAAAATGGTAATGCCCCAGGGGATCGTAGGCAATAGCTGCGATCGATTCCTCCAAAATATTCAAGACTTGCCGCAAAGGATTCAGCGACTGGGGGTCACTCAAACCGCAATAAAAAGAAGGCCCCGAATCAAAATGAAATCCCCGGCGCGAAAAGCTGTGAGCAGCCCCCCCCGCTATGGTGTGGCTCTCGCAGACGAGTACCCCTTTGCCGTAGCGAGCCAGCATCGCACCCGCCACTAAGCCGCCAATACCGCTGCCAATTACGATCGCATCAAAGTCTTGCATTTATCAAATGTGGTATGATTTTATTATTTATCGCTGACTCTTGACTCGCCCAAAAACGGGTACAAGTCCCCGACTTAAGTCGTGGAGATACTAAGATTTTACACTCCTGTTCGGGTTCCTTTGATTCAATGTGAGAGTAAATCTAAAATCTAAAATCTAAAATCTAAAATCTAAAATCGACTAATAGGGTATTTTTTGGGAGAGGAAAACTATGCAATCTTTATCTATTTTAGATGAAGTTGTTCGCGAATTTGAACAAGATCTCAATCTTTCGCGCATTAAAAAAATCATATTTTTTGCTTGTAAAGAAAGTTGGGAAAACGATCCGGCAAAACTCGCCAGCGCAGATGTAGGAAAGTTGATCGAAGAAATCTGTGCTAAATACAGCAGGTTAGAAGATATTGAAACAGTTTTAAACAATATCGTTGCCAAGGTTAACAAAAAAACCGAGTACGCCTTAGTCGCAGATAAAATCGTCTGCCAACTGAGCAGGCTTTACGAGTACCAAGATTTTACCAAATTAGAAACAAATATATCTAATTTTGGTGGTCACGAAGCACCTGCATTTGATGACCACTTCAATTCGCAACTGCCCGCAGGAGAGTCGCTAGAAAGAGACGCCGGAAATTTGTTTGATGTCCGACAAAAAATTGTACAGCAAACCAATCCGCTGAGAGCAAAAATCCTCATTTTTTCTACTCTTTATCACGACTTCACTTTTAGCGAGCGCGATTGGCTGCTGCTTAAAACCCAAGAACTTGACAAGCTGCTGCGACAACTATTTAATGTCTGTGGCAGCCTGGCCGAACTCGAATCTAATTTGTACGGAACTGCGGGCAAACTCGACAACACCGACGAATGCGACCAAGCAGCTAGCGTAATCATCAAAGCAATGAATCCTTGTTACGCAAAATTGCAACAGGAAGAACGCGATATAGCCGAAGATTCGGTTAGCGAAGATTCGTCTACCGAAGACTACGATCAGACGCATTTAAACAACAGTTTTTATGAAGATATTGTCCCGGTTGACAGGCGCAACGAATATTTTGAACCTGGGGATATTACTCAGATCATTCAAGCTGCTCCGGCTCACTATCATTATGACCCCCAGAAGAGTTACTTAGTGCCTGCTCCGGTAGAAAATATACAGTTTAAAGACTCAAAAACCAGCAGCAATAATGCCACTGCTGATGTCAGACAGGAATTGGTAGAAACAGACGAAGTTGCAGAAATGCCGACCATTGTCGAAAGTGTAGAACCAGCCGCTCCTGTTACTATCAATATTACCGATTCCATCAAACGCAAGTTGGGATTGGAAGAGGAAATGAAAGGCTTAGTCAGCCAAAGTGCTAACTTCACAACGGCGCAAATAGAACAAATATTCAGCGACTTAGAAGCTGCTATGAACGGAAAATTTTCTACAGAAAGTGCCGAGGAGCGTTTGTATTGGAAATATAAAAATCTCAGAAATTATGTAGCAAAAGTTCAGGGATTTACTGACAAATTAATGGAAATGCTGAGCGAAGTTGAGTCAAAAGAAAGCGGGGGTTCTCCTGCTGAAATCCAGGAGAATATTGCCGAAAATAGTTCAGCAACAGAGCCACAAAACTCTAGCCACAAACCAAATCAGTATCAGCTTGTGGAAATGGCAAAACAAGGCAAACCAAAGGCGATCGCCATTTTGATCAATCAATTGCTACAACCCAGGGGAATTACTGCCACAGCGGGATTTAAAGAGGGTTGGCTCCACGTCATTCTGGAGTCTGCCGAAGTCCCAAGCCAACAGGATACAGCTACATACATTTACAAAAAACTGGGTACTTTAAAATCACCATCTCTGACTCATGTAAAAATTCACGGGCGTCAGTTAGGCAACAAAACAGTCGATTGGACTCAAGAATTTGTGAATAAAACTAATTAAATTCCCAGATACAAATTTGGGGTTGCACAAACTTTCGTCCTTCTTTAAGAGACTATAACTACCATCAATCTCTAAATAGCAAGTAGAGTTTCTCAATAATTAACAACAAAACAACATGAATGCTAGCGAAATTTTAAGGCGATATACATCAGGAGAACTTGATTTTCAAGGTATGAATCTGAGAGGCGTTCATCTGAGCGGTGCAGATTTAATTGGCGTCAATTTAAGCAGTGCTGATCTCTGGGGTGCCAACTTAACGATGTCATACCTGAACAGAATTAACCTTCAGCGCGCCAATTTAACTAATGCCAAGTTTTCGGGTGCTAACTTAAATCAGGCAAACTTAAGCGGAGCAAATTTGTCTGATTCCGACTTCCACGGAGCTAGTTTGCAAGGTGTAGATTTTCGCAAAGCCAACATTTCTTTGGCAGTTTTTATCGATGCAAATTTGACTGATGCAGATATGCGAGGCGTCAATTTGCAAGGTGCAGATTTACGCGGTGCTTGCTTGCGTGGTGCGAATTTCCGGAAGGAACAGCGGATTTTTGAGGGTGTAAATTTACGCGGTGCAAATTTGCAAGGTGCAGATTTGCGGGGTGTCAATTTGCTGGGTGCAGATTTGACTAAAGCTAATCTCAGTCAAGCGAATTTGACTGAAGCATCTCTGCGGGAAGCAAATTTGACTCAGGCAAATTTGAACCAAGCTATTTTAGATGGCACATTTTTAACTGAAGCAACTTTGGTAGAAACAAATTTTTCCTGGGCTGTGATGACAAATGCTAAGTTGGAAAGAGCTGTGTTAATTGATGCTGAATTGGCTGGTGCTAATTTGCGCGGTGCGTTTCTTCCTGATGCTAAGTTGAGTAATGCTAATTTGGTGATGGCTGATTTGAGTCGTGCTAATTTGGTGCGGGCTGATTTGAGTCGTGCTAATTTTAATCAAGCGAATTTGAGTGAAGCTGATTTGACTGATGCTTATCTGGCTCGAACTGATGTGCGGGATGCTATTTTGCACCGTACAAGTTTGATTAGGGCTGATTTGAGCACGGCTAATTTAGCGGGCGCTCAATTCCGCGGCACGATTATGCCTAATGGAGAATTGCACGGTTAGGAATTGGTAGTTGTTAGGTACGTAGTTGCGCTTGGGCGCTCTTTATTTCTTTATATATGAAAGAGCACAGGAATTAGGTACGTAGTTGCGCTTCAGCGCTCTTTCTTTATATAAGCAAAGAGCGCTGAAGCGCAACTACATACCTGGAAATTCTATAATCAATCTATATTCTAAAATCTACAATCAAATGGCAACACCAGTTGATTTTCCTAAATATCTGCAATCCCTAATTAAGTCCTATGAAAGCCAACCGGATCTCTACACGCTGACAGATTTACAGGTGGAGGTGCGGGTGGAAATTTCACCGGAAGATCGATCGCCCCAAACCCCAAAAAATCAACCAAAAACGAAAATAGTTCGCCTGGAAGTGCTCGCAGGAATCCGCAAATACCTGCGCGACGGAAATGTGCTGCTAGCGGGTAAGCCAGGTTCGGGAAAATCGACGGTTTTGCAGCGTTTTCGGTGGGAATTGGCACGGGAAGCACTCAAGGATGGTGGCCCGATTCCGATATTAGTGCAGTTGAGGAGCGATCGCTCGATCGTACAAGCAATCTGTGCCGAATTTCGACAAGCAAAACTCAGGGTTAGCCCGGAAGACGTGGATGATTTACTGCTGGATGGCAAGTTGCTGCTGTTGCTGGATGGCGTGAATGAGATGCCATCGCCACAACGGCGGGATGAATTCCAGCTATTTCGCGACGACAATTCCGATACGCGGATGATTTTCACGACGCGGGATTTGGCGCTTGGCGGATCTTTGGGAATTGAGAAACAACTGGAGATGTGCGCGCTGACGAAACCGCAGATGGAAGAGTTTGTGCACAAACATTTGCCACAACATGGGGATTCGCTGCTGCGACAATTGCGCGATCGCCTGCGAGAAATTGCGGAAACGCCGTTGCTGCTGTGGATGATGTGTGAAGTATTTGAACCTACCCTGAAAATTCCTCAGAGTAAGGGCGAATTGTTTGATCAATTCCATTACAAGTACGAAAAGTTTAAGGGCAATATCCCAGTTTCGGAGGATTCTCGGCGCTTCAAATCAGAGCTTTTGCAGCAGTTGGCTTTTGTGATGTTGCAGGGCGATTTGCAGCAGCCTACGGAGGGTTTTGTGGCGATTTCTCGCGATCGGGCTGAGGGAATTTTGGAGCGCTGGTTGCATCATAGAGGGGTGCTGGATGCGCCAACCAAGGCGAAAGAATGGCTAGAGGATTTGCTGGAACATCATCTGTTGCAGGTGGCGGCAAAGCCAGAGGAAATTGAGTTTCATCACCAATTATTTCAGGAGTATTATGCGGGGCGGGCGTTGCTGAAACTGTTGGTTGAGAAGCATGATGATGTGACGGATGATGAGCGGTTACAGCATTTCTATTTAAATTATTTTAAATGGACGGAGCCTCTGGCGTTCATGCTGTCGTTGTTGGCGGATGAGGATCGGGCGGTGCGGGTGGTGCGGCTGGCTTTGGATGTGGATGTGATGTTGGGGGCGCGGCTGGCGGGGGAGGTGAAGCGTGAGTTTCAGAAGCGCGCGGTTGGGTTGGTGGATGGGTTGGATGTGCCGGGGTGGTTGAAGGTTGCGCTTTTGGGGGAAGTGCGATCGGATGCGGCGATTCCGGGATTGCTGAAACTCCTTGAACATTCAGACTGGAAAGTGCGATCTCATGTCGCATATGCGTTAGGTAAAATTGGTTCTGAGATTGCGATTACTGGCTTACTTAAACTTGTTAAAGATTCAGATCATGATGTGCGTAAAAATGCAGTAAGTGCGTTAGAAAAAATTGATACTGAGGCGGCAATTTATGGCTTACTTAAATTCGCTAAAGATTCTGACTCTGATGTTCGTAGTAAGGCGGCAGATGCTTTAGGTAAAATTAGTTCTAAAGCGGCAATTCCTGAATTACTTAAACTAATTAAAGATTCAGATTTTGATGTGCAAAGGAGTGCGGCAGATGCACTAAGTGAAATTGGTTCTGACGAGGCGATTTCTGGTTTACTTAAATTAGTTACAAACTCAGATTCTGATGTGGCTTGGATTGCAGCAGATGTGTTAGGTGAAATTGGTTCTGAGGCTGCTACTATAGGCTTACTTAAATTACTTAAACATTCAGACACTAATGTACGATCAAGCGTGGCATATGCGTTAGGCGAAATCGGTTCTGACGATGCAATTTTGGGCTTAGTCCAACTCGTTCAAGATTCAGATCCAGATGTGCGTTGGATGGTAGCAGATGCGTTATGCGAAATTGGATCAGAGGAAACAATTCCTGGCTTAATTAAACTCCTTCAAGATTTAGATCCGAATGTGCGTGAGATGGCAGCAGATGCGTTAGGTAAAATCGGTTATGAGGCCGAGGCGGCGATTCCTGACTTAATTAAACTCCTTGAAGATTCAGAACCTGATGTGTGTTGGACAGCAGCAGATGCGTTAGGTGAAATCAGTTCCGAAGAGGCGATTCCTGGTTTACTTAAACTCGTCAAACATTCAGACCCGGATGTACGATTAAATGTAATATATGCGTTAGAAAAAATCGGCTCCGAAGAGTCCATTCCGGGCTTACTTCAACTCGTTGAAGATTCAGATACGGATGTACGTTTGATGGCGGGAGATGCGTTAGAAAATATCTGTTATGAGTCGGCAATTTTTAAATTAATTGAACTCGCTGAAGATTCAAGCTCTTATCTGCCTTTGAGTGTGGTAGATATCTTAGGAAAAATCGGTTCTGATCCGACGATTCCGGGATTATTTGAACTTCTTGAAGATCCAGACTCTGATGTGCGAGCGAGTGCGGCAGATGCGATCGCCAATATCGCTAAGCAGCACGCAGAGAAAGTCGTCCCCCATCTCCCCCACCTCCTCACCTTAATTCTCCCCAAATCCGGCAAAGAAGTTCACCGCCTCATCCTCGCCATCCAAGCCGCCTGCAAATACTACAACTACTCGATTCGTCAGTTGTCCCTAACACCGGAAATTGGCAAGCATCCGGCGAATGCTTCTGCTAGCATATACAACATACAATCTGTCGAGAAACTTATGTCAAACGAACCACCTATCTTCAACCAACAAAATGCCACCATCGGCGTTAACTATGCCGCTGAAAACAGCAATCCCAAGATTATTCAAAAAGTCGAAGCCGCCCAGGAATCCTCTCCTGAAGCTGCACTGAATGCAGTGGTGCAAATCATTCAGGCATTAGAAAAAAAGTATACCTACGTGCAAGACGAACAACAAGCACGTCATATTATTGATGCAGAATTTAAGGAAATCAAAGAGCAAAAACCCATCGAGTGGCAAAACCTAATCAGCCTCAAACGGCTTTACAATGGTGGCAAAAATGCAGCAGTGAAAGTTGGTGAACACTTCGCCGAATCAAACCCCTGGGGTAAAGGAATTGTTGCTTTCATTGAAGGCGTATCCGAAGACGTGAATTAGCCCTAGGAATTACGCACGGGAGCTCAGAAACCGGGTTTTTTACGAAGATACTTCGTTGTTATGCAGAGATTCGGTAAAAACCCGGTTTCTCACCCCACCCGCCACTACTGTCAACTGCCAACTGCCAACTGACTAATGACTCCTTAAAACAACTTTAGCCGATCGCGCAAAATCTCAGCTTGTTTTTCCGATTCCGCCAAAGCATCCCTCGCGCCCTGAACCACATCAGGAGTAGCCTTATCCACAAACTTCTGATTAGTCAAACGCGCCGCCGTATGCTTAATTTCAGCTTCCACCTTGGCCAGTTTCTTCTCCAACTTACCGCGCAAAGCCGCTAAATCGACCACACCAGCCAAAGGAATCAAGACTTGGACAGTACCAACAACCCCAGCAATTGTCTGTCCCAAATCTGCATCTAAACTAGCTGTCACCGTCAGATTTTCGACTTTCGCCAAATCCTGAATGTAAACGCCTCCATCCAAGAGAATTTGGCGTTCCTTTTCATTTTCGCTTTGCAAAATCGCCGTCACCTTCACACTGGGTTTGATATCCGAATCAGCCCGCAAATTGCGAATAGTGCGAATTGTCCCGAACAACAACTCAAACTGCTGTTCTAATTCTGGATCGATTAGCGATGTCTCCGCTTCAGGATAAGCTTGCAAAGCCAAACAATCACCATCACCCGTTTGAGTCAGAGTGTGCCAAATTTCCTCAGTAATGTGCGGCATAAAAGGATGCAGCAATTTCAGAATGCCTTCCAAAACAAAAGCAAAAGTTTGCTGTGCAACTTTCTTAGAATTTGGTTCAGCATCCTGCTGCAAGCGAGACTTGACTAACTCAATATACCAGTCGCAAAAATCGCCCCAAATAAATTCGTAAAGCCCCTTCGCTGCTTCTCCCAAACCGTAATTTTCTAAACAAGTGCGACTTTCTTGCACAACTTGATAATAGCGAGAAAGAATCCAGCGATCGCACAATTCCAAACCAGTACCTTCCACAGTAGGACTTCCCAACTGCTGCGGCGTCTGTCCTTCCAGATTCATCATCACAAACCGGGCGGCATTCCACAACTTATTCGTGAAATTCCGGGAAGTCTCAACTGATTTAGATTCATCAGTTTTGCGATCGTACTCCATGCGAATATTCTGCCCGGCCCCAATCACTTCCTTAACCAAAGTGTAGCGCAAAGCATCAGTCCCGTACTTCGCAATCAACAGCAGCGGGTCAATACCATTGTTTTTACTCTTAGACATTTTGTGGCCGTTTTCATCCAACACCAAACCGTGAATGTAAACAGTCTCAAAAGGCATCTTTCCCGTAAAATGTCCAGCCATCATCGTCATTCTAGCAACCCAGAAAAAGATGATATCAAAACCAGTCACCAAAGTAGTTGTCGGATAGTAAAAATCCAAATCCTTAGTTTCATCCGGCCAGCCCAGAGTTGAAAAAGGCCACAACCCCGACGAAAACCAAGTATCCAATACATCTGGATCTCTTACTAGCTGGACATCTGTGCCAAACTTAGCCTCCGCTTTTTCCCTCGCCTCAGCTTCAGTTTTCGCCACCACAAACGGCGTTGTATCAGTAATCTCGCCGTGAGTTTCGCTAACAGCATACCAAGCCGGGATTTGATGTCCCCACCACAATTGTCTGGAGATACACCAATCTTTTAGCTTCACCAACCAATCGCGATAAACCTTTGTCCATCTTTCAGGAACAAAGACAGGTGAATTATTTTGATCTAAGGCTTCCAAAGCGCGCTGAGACAGAGGATCGATTTTCACAAACCATTGAGTAGATAGCAACGGTTCGACAGGAACTTTGCCGCGTTCGCTGTAGGGAACTGTATGTTTGTAATCTTCAATTTTTACCAAAACTCCGTCTGTTTCTAACCGCTTTATCACATTCTTGCGGGCAACAAATCGGTCTTGTCCCTGGAACTCTCCGGCATTTTCATTTAAAGTGCCGTCTTTATTCATGATATTGATAAACGGCAAATTGTGGCGCTTACCCATCTCAAAGTCATTCAGATCGTGGGCGGGAGTCACCTTGACACAACCTGTTCCGAAAGTCGCGTCAACTAATTCATCGGCAAAAATTGGAATTTCGCGATTTATAATTGGCAAAGTGACAGTTTTACCGATAAGATGCTTATAGCGATCGTCCTCTGGATTCACAGCAACGCCAGTATCGCCCAACATCGTCTCCGGCCGAGTCGTCGCCACCTCCAAATAACCCGAACCATCCGTCAAAGGATAGCGGAAATGCCACAAATGCCCCTCAACTTCCTGCTGGTCAACCTCCAAATCAGACACAGCAGACTGACTCGCCGGACACCAATTCACCAAGTAATTGCCGCGATAAATCAGCCCCTCATCGTAGAGGCGGACAAAAGCTTCTAAAACCGCAGCGGATAAGCCTTCATCCATCGTAAAGCGTTCCCGCGACCAATCGACAGACACGCCCAAACTGCGTAATTGATTAGTAATAGTATTGCCAGACTCAGCTTTCCATTCCCAAGCCCGTTCTAGGAATTTTTCTCGACCTAAATCGTGGCGAGTTTTGCCTTGTGCTTTGAGTTGTTTTTCGAGAATAGTTTGAACTGCGATACTAGCATGATCCGTTCCCGGCAACCACAGGGTATTGCGTCCAGTCATGCGGTGATAGCGGACGAGGACATCAATTAGGGTTTCTTCAAAGGCGTGTCCCATGTGGAGGCTGCCGGTCACGTTGGGCGGCGGAATGACGACGCAGTAGGGTTCGCCGCCGCCTTCTGGGTCAGCTTTGAAGGTTTGGTTGTCTTCCCAGTATTTTTGCCATTTGGTTTCGGTGGCTTTGGGGTCGTATTGGGGTGGTAGGTTTCCGGTCATGGTGGCTTGAAGGTTTGATCTTATTTATGATTGTGCCATAGCGGGGGGAAGAGAAGAGTTTTTAACCGCAGAGGGCGCAGAGGGCGCAGAGGGAAGAGTGTTGCGAGGGTTTTGGGTTATTATTTTGATATTGGTTTGAGAAGAGGATAGAAGAGTGTTGGAAGAGAATCTGAATGAGTTGACTTATGCTGTGATTGGGGCGGCGATGGAGGTTCACAAGGAGTTGGGGCCGGGGTTTTTGGAAGCGGTATATGAGAATTCGTTGCGTGAAGAACTCGCTCTCCGGGGAATTCCTTTTGACCCTCAACCGACAGTGAATGTATTTTACAAGGGTGTTGTCGTTGGGGAAGGCAGATACGATATGCTGGTTGCCAACACTCTCATTGTGGAATTAAAGTCAGTCCAAACTATACTTCCTATCCATGAAGCTCAAGTTATATCCTACCTCAAAATGACAGGTCATCCTCTCGCCCTTCTCATCAACTTCAATGTCCGCTTTTTAAAAGAAGGAATCCGCCGTATCATCCTATCGTAAAAAAACCTCTCATCCCTTCCCTCTCTGCGCTCTCTGCGCTCTCTGTGGTAAAATCCTCTTAAGATTTATTTCACTTCTTTATAATCCACGCATCCAGAGAAGAGTTTTTAACCGCAGAGGGCGCAGAGGACGCAGAGGGAAGAGTGTTCCGAGGGTTTTTGATGTCGTAAAAAAACCTCTCATCCCTTCCCTCTCTGCGCTCTCTGCGCTCTCTGTGGTAAAATCCTCTTAAGATTTATTTCACCTCTTTATAATCCACGCCATAACTCGTATCTCTCCCCGACAAATAAGTAGTTTTCCCCGTTAAAGTCTCCAAAGTTTCCCTTGTTTTACTCGAAGTAATCGTATTTAGCGGCACTCCCAACTTGCTAGCCAAACCCGCCGCCACGCCCACGCCTTGTCCTTGATAAATATTCACCGTCGCAATTCGCCCGACTGATACCGCCATCCCGACATAACCGGACGATCGCCCTACGATCGCCAAATTACTCACTTTACTCGCCAAAGCGCTCTCTATCCCAAAATTATAGGTCGGCAGCGGCGGAATTCTCGATTCCAAATCCTTGACTCCCCCCCGCAAGTCGAAATCATAGGAAAAACTGCCGATCGACTTGGAGGGCTCTGTTCCTCCTTTGATAATCTCTTTCCCACTTAGCGGCGCCACCACATCCCGAACATTCAAAGTTTGTCTGATATAAATCTCTTCCGGGATAAATACTCTCACATCTTTACCAGATTTTTTTTGCAGCCATTCTTGGAGATGTGACATTTCTTTCACCATCTCAGCATTCGGTTTTCTGCCGTTAGCTTCCATCTTCATCAATTCATCAACTTGATATTTAAATAAAAACCCGTTCCACGACAGCGAATTATCTTTATAAACGCAAACATTGGCTTTGTCAAAGAAGAATCCTTTATCTTGAGTAAAGGGCAAGTTCCTGTCTACGTGATATGCCGCACCTAGGGCTACGCTTCTGATGTTGTAGCCGTCTCGATATGCCTGATAAATCGGACTCAAGAAATTCCTCATCCAGAATTCTGTACTCGCCGGATCTTTATATTTGGTAATGCTTGCTTTGATTTTTTCGACTAAAGGCGTGTCGTAGAGAATGTCATCTTCTATTTTGCGGAAGTCTGCCATCGTTAGCCCCGTAATTGTCGGCACTACAGATACTGCTAAAGTTTCATTTTTGGATTTAATATTTTGCGATTCATATCCTGTATAATAAGATAATCCGGCTTTTCTTGCCAGTTCCGCGTCTTGAGTTACGTCAATAAAAGAGTTAGCTTGAATTTTAATATTGCTCTCTTTGACTTCGGCATATTCTATTTTTTTATCAACTACGTGAGGAGTCAGAGTTGAGTGGGAAATAAGTTTAACTCCGGCTTCCGAAAGCATCTCTCTCAGAGCTTTATCAGCGGTTTTTGGTTCCAAGCAAGATTCAGGAACATTCGCTTTGTCTAGGAATTCCCGGAAACATTGGGCGTAGGGTTGGCGGTACCAGTCGGGGATTTTATCTAAATCGACGTAACCTAAACCGCCGCGGGTGAGTACGCCGCCCAAAAGAGCAGTTGCGTAGTTCGATCGCACAACAGCAACTTTACCCTTTTCACCTAAAGTCTTTTTTGCCCATATAGCCGCACATATCCCCGGCACTTCATCGCCATATACTACTACATCAAACTTTTGATCCGGTGATTTGTGGGGTTCTGCTGGGGGCGGGCTGCTGGATTTTTGCCGGATAGTTTCGGTATCTGATGTGGCGCTGGCTGGGTTTCTGTGTGTGATGTCATTGGCGGCTTGTTGGAAGTGCCCAGAGTCAACTAAAATTTTTACGGCTACGAAGAAGATTGCAATGGCGGCTAATTTCTTGAAAGTAAAGGGCATTTAGTTGACTCGTTGATAATTTTGGCATACCTGAAAGCGCTGTTCAGGGTTTACGGAGTTGAATATAACACTTTTCAGTAAGTTTGGCACAAGTTTCGCATTTGTTTGGCTGCGCGCTTGTGGTTTGAGAAGGCAAGTGGCGGCGGTGGAGGCGATCGCACTTTTGACTCTCTCACTCCCCAATTTACTGGTAATCTGATACGTGGTAGGCATAAAAGGGCGATCGTGAGTTTGCTCAATAGTGTCTAATCATGCAACTACGTTATGAAATAGAGGGAACCGTAACAAAATGACAAAAAATATACAGATAACGATCGAAGCAATCGATCATAGATCCCCTCATTTACAAACCGTTATAGCATTAAGCGATGCCAATAAAAAAACTCTTGGCTTGTTACCAAGAGATGCTTTTACAGAATATGCAATCAAGCGCACGATTCTTGTGGCTATTGATCCCGATAAAAATTGTATTGGTTATCTGCTATACCGGAAGGTGATCCGAAAACACGCAATTGTTATTGTTCATCTCTGCATCGCTCCCTCATGGCGTGGCAAAGATGTTGCTAAAAAGCTAGTCAATTACTTAAGTCAAAAAACTCAGGATTTTTATAGGATTGAGCTTAAATGCCGCCGAGACTATGGAATAGACGGGATGTGGTATAAATTAGGCTTTGTTCCCTTAGATGAAAAGACAGGCAAAAGTAAGGATGGTAAACTTCTTACAATTTGGTGGCTAGAACACAATCATCCTACAATATTTTCTTATGCTGCTAATCAGAAGCTTGAATCTAAACTTTGTGCAGTCATCGACACAAGCGTTTTCTTGGAATTGCACGGAAATGAAGAGCTTAAAACTACAGAATCCGACTCTCTACTCGCTGATTGGTTGCAGGATGACTTGGAGTTGTGCATCACTGATGAAATTTTCAAATCAATCAACAGAATAGATGATGCTAAATTAAGAGATAGCAAACGTTACCTCGCTAATAGTTTTACTCAGTTGTTGTATGACAAAACTAGACTTGAAGGTATTTTATATTCTATCGCTCAACTGTTGGTCGGCCAATCTATAACTTTCGACCAAGGTACAATAAATCAATTAGCTATAACTATTGCTTCTGATTCTCCGGTATTTGTAACTCGCAACATAAAAATTTTGAATTTAGCTGATGAGATTTATAAGAAATTTACACTGGAAGTAATTAGCCCAACTAATTTAATTTTAAAATTCGATGATATTCGCAGAAATGTTGAATATCAACCTGTTCGCTTGGCAGGTACATCTATAAAGATGAAACTCATCCAAAAATTTGAACAATTTCGATTAATTGATAGTTTTCATGCTAGTGAAAAGGGCGAAACAGAGGGAGAATTTAAACAACGGCTGCGCCACCTTATTGCTAATCCAGATAAATTTCAATGTTATGTTTTTTTAGAAAATGAAAATACACCCCTTGCTTTAATTGTTTTTGATCGACACCAAACTTACGAACTAAAAGTGAAAATCATGCGAGTTCGTCCAGGCGCTATAGCGGCTACGCTGGCACGGTATTTGATTTTCTATTCTATATCACTCTCAGCCGATGAAAAGCGACAATTTACCAGAATTATTGACCCATATCTGGAAGAAACTGTTTTACAAGCTATTCAAGAAGATGCTTTTGTTCGAGTTAATAATGGGTATTTAAAGGCGAATCTTGCTGTTGCAAAAACATCAACAGAACTATCTAAGTACCTTGCCGAATTAGGTAATATGGAACCAGAATATCATTTTTGCATTCAGCTCGCAGAAACTCTTACTATCAGCGAATCAACTCAAGATATAAAGACTATATCGGAGATAGAACGTCACCTTTGGCCTGCTAAAGTTATTAATGCTGACTTGCCTACATTCATTATTCCTATTCAACCCAGATGGGCAAAAGATTTGTTTGATGAACACTTGGCTAACCAGTGCCTCTGCCTCTTTGAATCTCAAACTGATCTAGCACTCAGACGCGAACTGGTGTACTATAAGGGAAATAATGGCGGTCTAAAACCTGGTGTTATTGGTAGAATTTTATGGTATGTTAGCTCCGACAGAGCATTTACTGGGACACAAGAGGTTAAAGCTTGTTCTAGGTTAGATGAAGTTATCATAGACAAACCTGAAAAACTATATAGACAGTTCCGCCACTTAGGTGTATATGGGTTAAAAGATTTAATGAATCTAGCAAGAGACAAACCAGATGAAGATATTATGGCTATCAGATTTAGCTATACCAAGATTTTTACTAAACGACTGACATTAAATAGGCTTCGGGAAATACTTGAAAATAAAACAACCGTTCAAAGTTTATTTAAGATTTCAAAGGAACAATTCGGTATCATATATAATGAAGGAACCGCGACATAAATAAAGGAGTGTAACCCATGTCAAGTATCTTGCTATTATCTATTCGACCGGAATATGCCAACAAAATATTTGATAGCAATAAGACTGTTGAATTGCGGCGCGTCCGCCCTCGATTATTGAACGAAGGCGATTTGGTATTAATTTACATTTCTTCCCCGACTAAAGCTGTATTCGGTTCATTCAAAGTGGATACTATCATAGAAAAACCAATTGCGGAACTTTGGGAGGAAGTTGAAGATAAAGCGGGCATTTCATCTGAAAAATTTTATGATTATTATCAAGGTACAAAAACAGGTATTGGAATTTTTCTTAAAGATATTCACAGGTTTAGCCAACCAGTAGACTTACACCGTTTAAGAAAAAAGTTGCCTGAGCTTAAACCACCACAAAGTTATCGTTACATCACCGATAAACAGTTGAGAATAGTCTATTCTCTAGGAGAATGTTCGAGATAAATATTTACTACAATAATTTATTAATCAATAGTTGGCAAGAGCAGTATGCTAGCGAAAAAAAAAGCTGAGTTTGTCAGGCTATTTCAGGAATTTGTCAGTTCATATCCCTACACTCCAGATGGGTTACGTCATAGGGTGGCTTACGAGGAGCAGCGTCAGCAGGGACGTAGAAATTTTGAAGCGATCGCTTCTGCTGCTGAGTCTGGAGAGGATGTGACTGAATCCGTAATCTTGCAACTTCTACCTTACCAAGACTCTCCTGCTAATCGACAAAGAGGAGCCTGGGTTCATATTAATCCGTGCATAACACAAGGGTTATTATGGAATTCAAAATTGTATAAAAATTTGTCATTAATAACACCAGTAAGAATTGCCCAATTAATTATCTATTTAGTCTGCTGTTGTAACGACGATCCGAGTCAACTATCTTCTGCCTGTAGAAACTTTTCCGAAGAAATGCCAGCCTCCTTATTCGGCGAGATAGGAATGTTAACACCTATCCTGAATGCTCTCCATCCCGATGACTTTCTTGCGATTAATGACAAGTCAATACAGGTGATTAACTATTTCGCCAATACTTCGTATAGCAAAAAGCTAATAGACTACTCATCTGCTAACTTCACCGGACGCGAGCTCATTGAAGAATTAACTAAAGAAATGCACCAAAATGGCGCTCCCTCTATTCGAGATGACGATCTATTTGATATGTTCTGCCACTGGCTTGTCGAGATAAAAAAATATGACTTTCCTAGTAACGAAGTGCCACTGGTAGATGAGGAAATTATGTTTAAATACGCTGTAGAAGAAGTAAAGTTGCAACCAGAATATCTTTTGAACCAATGTGCCGAAGAAACTGGCTTCACCGAAACCCAACTAGCCCAATGGATACACACCATTAACCGCAAAGGTCAAACCATCATCCAAGGCCCGCCCGGCACTGGAAAAACCTTCCTCGCGCAAAAACTTGCCCAACACTTAATCGGCGGCGGTGACGGTTTCTCAGACACGATCCAATTTCATCCAGCTTATACTTATGAAGACTTTATTCAAGGCCTTCGCCCACAAAGTCAAGATGGGCAATTAACTTATCCAATAGTTCCCGGTAGATTCCTTGAATTTTGCGAAAAAGCCGAAGTCTGTGAAGACACTTGTGTTCTGATTATTGATGAAATTAATCGCGCAAATTTATCTCAAGTCTTTGGCGAGTTAATGTATCTCCTAGATGACCGACAAGATACAAAACGCTTTATTACACTAGCCAGCGGTCAAAAATTCAGAATCCCGACAAATGTCCGCATCATCGGCACAATGAACACCGCAGACCGCTCTATTGCCTTAGTCGATAACGCACTCCGCCGCCGTTTTGCATTCATTCCCATCTATCCCAACTATGAAGTCCTGCGACAGTATCACCAGAGAGAGAAAACGGTTTTCCCAGTCGATCAATTAACTAGGATTCTAGAAAATGTCAATCGGGCAATTAACAACAAACATTATGAATTAGGCATCTCCTTCTTTTTGACAAAAACCTTAGCTGAAGATATCCAAGATATTTGGCAAATGGAAATTGAGCCATATCTCGAAGAATACTTTTTTGATGACCAGGCAAAAATGGATGAATTTCTCTGGGATAAAATCAAAGACAAATTGAGCAATTGAGCATCTAACGCTACCATTACCAAAAATATGCCGTTACAGCATCTATGAAACAATGTGATTGACTTAAGAGAGTCCTAGAGGGAAAACTGTGTGAACAATAGATACTGCGATTGCTTTCCTACGGATCGCTTCGCTAACGTTCCTCGCAATGACAACTACTGACTGAACCGTATTTCTATGAAACGAGAATCACCCCAAATTATCGAACTCACAGAATATCAATTAGCGACCTTTGAGCGAGATGCAATCCCCCAATCAGTAGGAGAGAAAATCTACCATAATTATGCTAAGGAAATAGATATTGAATTTCCCAACCCTAAAACAAAATATAAATGGCAATTAAAGTCTCAAGGCCGAGTTGGCAATATTCCAATTACTCCACAATTTCACATTGTGATCAAACCCAAAGTTCCGATCGCAAATTTATTCGGAATGCTTGAGTATGCCTACGAACTTAAGATAAGTTTTCCGAAAGGACAGATTGAGTGCGAATCTTTGAAACAAGTATATGAACGATTAGCTAACATCCTGGCGCTGAAAATTCTCGAACGCTGTCGCAAAGGATTATATCGCGATTACTTACCAAAAATAGAAAAACTTTCCTATATTCGCGGTCGCATCGATGTCCGGGAAGCTGTGCAAAAACCTTGGGAGGTTAAACTAAAATGTCACTATAACGAACAAACAGGCGATATCGAAGATAATCAAATTCTGGCTTGGACACTTTTCATTATTGGCCGTAGCGGTTTGTGCCGCGAATCTGTCTCATCGAGGGTGCGAAAAGCTTTTCACGCACTCCAAGGATTTGTTACTCTAACATCTTTTAAACCAGAAGCTTGTATCGATCGCACTTATCACCGTCTTAATCAAGATTATCAACTTTTACACGCCCTCTGTCGGTTTTTTTTAGATAACACAGGGCCCAGTCACGAAATGGGCGATCGCGAAATGCTCCCTTTTCTGATCAACATGGCTAGTTTATATGAACAGTTTGTCGCTGAATGGCTCAAGGCTAATACACCAAAAGGCTTCTTTGTCAAGAAAAAACACACGGTCACACATGACCAAAATTACTCCGATCGCATTGACTTACTGCTGTGCGATATAGAAACAGGTAAAGTCCAATACGTCCTCGATACCAAATACAAAGCTCCCGATCGAGCAGACAGTGGAGACCGCCATCAAATAGTTGCCTACGCAAATGCACTAAAGTGTAAAAATGCAATTCTTATCTACCCGGAACACCTCAAACAGCCACTAGACATAAAAAATGGCGATCTGCGAGTTC
Organism: Microcoleus sp. PH2017_34_RAT_O_A; assembly: GCF_020737885.1. NCBI lineage: Bacteria > Bacillati > Cyanobacteriota > Cyanophyceae > Oscillatoriales > Microcoleaceae > Microcoleus > Microcoleus sp. PH2017_34_RAT_O_A. The sequence continues at coordinate 25,955 of NZ_JAEQDD010000002.1, forward strand.
GCAGTCTAAACTTTTCCCTAAATGACGATCTCAATGAAGCCGGACAAATATTCTTAACCTCTCTACTTCCAAGCACCGTCTCCTATTGGTGACAACTTAAGTAAAGGTACAAATTTTTAAGGCATACAAAAAAATGTAAATAGCTGAAATACTTACAGGCAAAGCAGTTTAGCTCTACTGAAGGAGTAAGGTAGCTAAAGTGCTTTGCTTGTTTACTGCGATCGCTCCCGATCGCCCCCGATCGCCAATGAGATGATTGCCAAAACAGTCTTGATCTAGACCAGATCAATTAATAAGCCGTATAATTAAAACAGGACAAAAAGTAATTATCCAGAAACAACTTCCGTTCCCCAAAAGCACATTGATTCGCGCCGTCATATACGTATTATTACTGCAATGTGACAGTTTCGAGACTGCTAAATAAGCAATCCACAAAAAGCTGTGATCTGGATCAATGCGCGATAAGGAATTTTCCCTAGGGTGCCTCTCTTAATCTCCCTCACTCTACTTAAATCAAAAATATGATGAATTCTCAAGATGTTTTGACGAGTCGTGATGGGTACTTACCCAACCAGGAAACTGATGCACTAAAAACTACCCACGATGTCTGTGTCGATCTTCCATTACATAGTCAGGATATTTCCTCTGTCGAGGACTCTCAAGTCGATCGAACTCCATCTGACTATGTGAGTATCCATCAATGGTTTGAAGCACAGGTTAAGGAGACTCCTGATGCGATCGCCCTTTCATTTCAAGGGCAAGAATTAACCTATGATGCCTTAAATCAACGCGCAAACCAGCTCGCCCATTACCTCCAAGCACTAGGAGTGCAACCGGATGAACTGATTGCTATCTCTATGAATCGCTGCATGGAAATGGTGATTTGCTTTTTGGGGGTGATGAAGGCTGGGGCGGCCTATGTGCCGATCGACCCAGCCTATCCCCACGAACGTCGAGCGTACAAGTTACGAGACGCCGCTGTGCGATTCATTTTGATTCAACAGGATCTGGTTAAATTTTTGCCCGAACACAATGCTCGCGTGATTTGTCCAGATACAGACTGGCACGATATGGCGCCATACAGCACTGAAAATTTGTCTCTGCTGACAACGCCCGAGCATTTGGCTTACGTTATTTACACCTCTGGTTCGACGGGAAATCCCAAGGGTGTAATGATTACTCACCGGGGCATTGTTCACCACAGCAAGGCGATCGCACAAGCATTTAATCTTGGATTGGGCGATCGGGTACTGCAATTCTCTAGCATGAGCTTTGACATCATCATTGAGGAAGTTTTTCCATCCTTGGTAAGTGGTGCAACAATCGTGCTGCGAACTGAAGACTGTATTAGCTCTACTCGCCAATTCCTCGAATTTATTGAGCAAGAACGCATTACTATTCTGGACTTGCCAACTGCTTTTTGGCATGGTCTCGTCAGCGGACTCTCATTGCTAGGTGTTCCTATGTCCCCAGATGTGAGATTGGTGATTGTGGGCGGAGAAAAAGCCTCTCGCGCTCTGTATGCTGAATGGCGACAATTGGTTGGGGAATATCCTCGTTGGCTCAATACCTACGGGCCGACTGAAACTACAGTGACGGCCACCATTTTTGACCCGATCGCTGAAGGCTACGATCTCAGTAGTGAAGCAGACATTCCGATCGGTCGTCCCCTTCCCAACAGCCAAATTTACATTCTGGATGAAAACCTAAATCCTGTGCCCGATGGCGACATTGGAGAACTGTATATTGGCGGCCCAGGGGTTGCGAGGGGATATCTCAACTTGGCAGAACGCACTGCAAGTAAGTTTATTGCTAATCCATTTAGCGATCGACCTGGAGACAAACTTTACATAACAGGGGATACTTGCCGCTATTTACCCAATGGAACGTTGGAGTTTATTGGTCGCATCGATTTTCAAGTAAAAATTCGAGGTTTTCGGATTGAGTTACTAGAGATTGAAACCTATTTGGAACAGTACCCATCTGTGCAGCAAGGTATAGTTTTGGCACGGGAAGATGTACCCGGTGAAAAGCGCTTAGTGGCATATATCATTCCGAAGCCCGGACAACCAATTCAGGTGTCTGAATTGCGTAGTTTTCTACAAACCAAACTACCGGCATACATGATTCCGGCAGCGGTTGTAGTGATGGACTCTTTCCCGATGACGCCCAATGGTAAGGTCGATCGCCGTGGGTTTCCAGAACCTCAGGTTGCCGATCTGGTTACAAATAGTGAAGTTGTGTTGCCTATTGATGGACTAGAAGCTCAACTTGTTCAAATTTGGGAGCAGATACTCAATATTAAGCCGATCGGCACTACGGATAATTTCATGGATTTAGGCGGTACATCCCTGTTAGCCGCTCGCTTAGCTGACAAAATTGACCAAAAGTTCCAGCAGAAAGTCCCACTATCGATTATCTTCCAAGCCCCAACCATCAAGCAACTATCCCAGATTCTACGTCAAGGCGATATCCCCAACCAAAGCCTTTCCCTTGTCGAGATTCAACCGAAAGGTTCTCAGCCACCACTCTTTCTGTTTGAAGGAGTGTCTATTTATCATCCGTTAATTCCATATTTAGGGCTAGATCAGCCGATATATGGCTTAATTGCTGTTGTTAAAGATGGCGTGCACGGGCCAGTCAATCAGGTTGAGGCGATCGCAGACTATTACATCAATGAACTCGTGAAGGTGCAACCAGAAGGCCCCTATTATTTGGGTGGTTTGTCATTTGGAGGTATTGTTGCTTTTGAGGTTGCTCAAAAATTGGCAGCTAAAGGACAGGAAACAGCGTTATTGGTGATGTTTGATTCCATGTTGCCCTCTGCCTACAAGCCCCTACCCATTCAGCAGCGGCTGCGCTTCCATGTCCAAAAAATTGCTAAGCAGGGCGTAGGTTACATCGTCAGTAGTGTCGTCGATAAAATAACGACAGTTACAGACGGAATGACAATGCTGGCCCGCAAGACGATCGGGCGAGACAACAAGGTGAAAGAACCTACAGAGTCAATGTCTTACACCACCGACTATTTGATCAGAGAGAAGATAATTGATCTGGCAGAACGAGCTTACGCGCCAAAACCCTATGCTGGCAAAGTAGTGATGTTTCGAGCACAGGATTCTCAAGATGGCGTAAGTGTCAGTCTCGATCCGGATCTAGGCTGGAAACCTTATCTCAAAGACGGTCTGACCATTTACGATGTACCTGGAGACCATCTCAGTATTTTACTGGAACCCAATGTCGGGGCGATCGGCAATCGAATGAAGCTATTACTGGAGGAGGTAATGGTGTAGCAGTAAAGTTTTTGGCATTCTTAATCGATATTCACACAGGGTTGCATCAAATTAGATAATTCAAAAAAGTAGAACTTCCCTCAATCAAGCCGGAAAAACATTTTTAAACTCTCTATTGCCAAATACTCTACCCTAACTCAATAGGCTTGGCTTAAAGATTTTTTACGAATTTCGTCTCACGATTTCATAGGCAATACAGGCATTTTTAAAAAGTCAGATAGTTCTTAAATGAACCGTATTACGCCTTAATTATTCGCTGTGCCAATATCACCATCTGCCGTTCATTTCACCCACAAAAAAAAGAGGCGCACTCGCGCCTCTCAAATCTTTCATCAAAAAAAGTGGGTGGAAACCCCGTCCTTCGCTCGACGGCTTTACAAAAACATACAACACAGAGCTAATATCACAAAAGACGTGTTAGGCTGTGAAGATATGGAAAAAGCCTATCGCTACCGATTCTATCCCACCAGCGAGCAAGAAAACCTCTTGCGACGGACAATGGGCTGTACCCGGCTAGTGTACAACAAGGCTTTGACTTACCGCACGGAATCTTGGTACGAACGCCAAGAAAGAGTTGGCTACAGCGAAACTTCCTCTATGCTGACGAACTGGAAGAAAGAGGAAGAACTTGATTTCTTGAATGAAGTTAGCTGCGTACCTCTTCAACAAGGCTTGCGCCACCTTCAGACAGCGTTCACCAACTTCTTTGCAGGACGAGCCAAATATCCTAATTTCAAGAAAAAGCATAACGGTGGCAGTGCTGAATTTACCAAATCTGCCTTCCGCTGGAAAAACGGACAGGTATTTTTGGCTAAATGTAACGAGCCACTACCTATCCGCTGGAGCAAACAAATTCCCCAAGGGTGCATTCCGTCTACGATTACAGTGAAATTAACGCCTGCTGGGCTTTGGTTTGTATCCATATTAGTAGACGACTATAAAATCCAACCATTTCCAAAAACAGATAAAACTATCGGATTGGATGTGGGGATTACGAGTTTGATTGCTACTAGCGACGGCGATAAAATCGCCAATCCCAAACACTTTAAGAGACTTCGCAAAAAGTTAAAAAGAAAGCAAAAAACGTTAGCACGCAAGCAAAAGGGAAGCAACAATCGGGAAAAAGCCCGGAGACAGGTGGCAAAAGTCCACGCACAGATAGTCGATGTGCGTAAAGATTTCTTGCACAAGCTAACGACTCAACTCGTTCGTGAAAACCAAACGATTGTAGTTGAGGATTTGGCTGTCAAGAATATGGTGAAAAACCATAAGTTAGCTCTTGCCATCAGCGATGCTAGTTGGGGTGAATTGATTCGCCAGCTAAGTTACAAATGCGATTGGTACGGGCGTGAATTAATAAAAATAGACCGCTGGTTTCCCAGCTCTAAGCGCTGTGGAAACTGCGGTCACATTGTTGAGAAATTGCCGTTGAATATTCGCGAGTGGGAGTGTCCCAAGTGCGGGACAAACCACGATCGTGACATCAATGCTGCAAAGAACATTTTGGCGGCTGGGCTAGCCGTTTCAGTCTGCGGAGCAACTGTAAGACCCGAAGAGAGTAAGTCTCGGAAGGCTGGTGCTATGAAGCAGAAACCCAATTAGCGATGATTGGGAATCCCCGCACCTTCAGGTCGGGGTGGATGTCAAGTCAGAGTTCTAAACACTAACAGCAACTTTTGATTCTTTTGCAGTCAACTTTTCGTAAGTCGCCCGCATCTTCAATCCCACCAATACTTGGAATAAACCAGTTCCATTGTTGGAACCAGGATATTCGCGGTGTTGGAGTAACAGGTGAGTCAACTCGCCTTCGTATTTCGCAGAAGTCTTGCTCAAGTGGCTTTCGATGTAAATCACTTCTTCGAGATTCTCGAACTGACCGTCTACTTCCAAAATCGAGACTTCGTGGCCGTAGAAAGCATCTGGGCCGTAGTACATCTTAATTCCGGGATAGGAACAAGTCAGTTTGCGGCCGCAAGGAATCCAGTTAATTGTCGAACCTTCGTCAAACAAATACGCAGGTTCAAAGTTGGCGATACCTTCGCGCTGGATCATTTGGACGCGCAGAACCTTCCGTTCTTTGTCATCTTTGATCAAGTTAGTCGGCAATACTTGAATTACCACGTCAGCATATTGCTTTTGTGGGTCGATGTACGCTGTGAAATCTGGTTTGCGAGCATTGATCGCAAACAGCACGTCTTCGTAACGGTGGCCCCGTTCCGCCATGTCGCGCTGGATTTTCCAAGCAATTTTTACTTCGTCGCTGATGTCGAGGTAGACGCTGAAGTCGATGAGATTTCTCACTCGCTCGTCGTAAAGGGGGTGCAACCCCTCAATCACAATCACGTGATTCGGCTCTACCCGCTCAGGAGGATCGAGCAGACCGGTTTCGTGGTTGTAAATCGGCTTGTCTATTCCCCGACCTTCTTTGAGCGCTTTCATTTGCTCGGCCATCAGGTCAAAATTGTTCGCTCTGGGGTCAAGGGCGGTAATCCCTGTTTCCTTGCGTTGCTTGCGATCGAGACAATGATAGTCGTCAAGGCAGATTACAGTCACGAAATCCTCCCCGAACAAATCTGTCAATCGGCGCAAAAAAGTAGATTTTCCGCAGCCGGAGTCTCCGGCAACGCCAATTAAAACCACGCGATCCGGCTTACTGGTCATAGTTTCCCTCTAACAAAATCACTGTTTACTAAGTAACTGAAGTCTAGATTCCAAAAAATTTCAGCCCGCAGGTAGCTACAAGCAGGCTTTCTGCGGGTTTGCTACCCCGAGAGGATCGAGGACTAACCAGCATACAGCAGTCAGTTGACTGCCTGTCCGGGAAGACCCAAGCAATCTTCAAGGCAAGAAATTAATACTAACTTTAGTGGTTAATCTTACCAGAATGCGTCCGCCCCCTACAAGCTCAACGTCATTTAGCTAAATCCTACTTTCAGCAAGACAGCATTTAAATTGTATATTTCTTGAGCCGTATTCCCCTCTCCCCCTCTCCCCCTCTCCCCAAATCAGAACGAGTTATCGGGGCAGATCCCCCGATCGGGTAAAATATTGGCAGTACGCAGACAACAATAGCTATAGGTCAACACCTGAATGCAGCCGGGCGAGACCAAGGGCGGCGATCGGCTAATCGGGAATTAGAGGCAGAGCGATCTCAACTTGACACTCCCGCCTGCGCGGCAATGCCCAAAGATTCGCGCGGGCAAATTAGTCCAGGTGGCCTTAAGAAAAAAGTAAATTGAGTCTAACGTCACATTCTCTTTCTTTATAACTCTGTATCGTGAAGGACAAGCAACAAATGTACAGCCCAAGCATATCTGGTGTAGCGGCCAACTCAGAATCAGGCAGCCGCATCTTTGTTTACGAAGTGGAGGGTATGCGTCAGAGCAAAGCAACTGACGAAACAAATCACCCGATTCGCCGTAGCGGCAGCGTGTTTATCTCCGTGCCGTACGATCGCATGAATCAGGAAATGCGCAGAATTGCTCGCATGGGTGGCAAAATCGTCAGCATCCGCCCCTCAAACGGCGCTCCCGAAACTACTAATGGCAAAGTCGCACCAGAAGCAGGGCTACAGAGTCAGAAATCTGGAGAAAAAACTAAGCCCATGACTCAAGCAAAGGAAAAAGTTCAGGTTCCTGTTAACCTCTACAAACCGGCCAATCCCTATATTGGTAAGTGCATCTCTACAGAAGAAATGGTCAGAGAAGGCGGCGACGGCACAGTTCGTCACGTCACTTTCGACATTTCTGGTGGCAATTTGCACTATCTAGAAGGTCAAAGTATCGGGATTATTCCCGATGGAACCGATAAAAACGGTAAACCTCACAAAATTCGACTTTACTCGATCGCCTCTACCCGTCACGGCGACAACCTCGACGACAAAACTGTCTCTTTGTGCGTTCGCCGGCTGGAGTACAATGACCCGAAAAGTGGCGAAAGAGTATTCGGCGTTTGTTCGACTTTTCTCACAGGTTTGGAACCTGGGGCTGATGTCAAAATCACTGGCCCGGTAGGGAAAGAAATGTTGTTACCCGATGACGAAGATGCCACCGTGATTATGATGGCTACTGGTACGGGTATTGCTCCTTTCCGCGCTTATTTGTGGCGGATGTTTAAAGAAAATAATCCTGGTTACAAGTTCAAAGGTTTAGCTTGGCTGTTCTTTGGAGTTGCTTACACTCCCAACATTCTTTATAAAGAAGAATTGGAGCAATTGCAGCGCGAATTCCCCGATAATTTCCGCTTAACTTATGCGATCAGCCGCGAGCAAAAGACTGCTGACGGCGGTAAGATGTATATTCAAAACCGGATTCAAGAGAACGCAGACCAACTGTGGGAATTGGTTCAAAAGCCGAAAACTCACACTTACATCTGTGGTTTGAAGGGCATGGAAGGCGGCATTGATGAGGGAATGTCTGCTGCATCTAGCAAGCACGGCATTGACTGGGCTGGCTATCAAAAACAGTTGAAGAAAGAGCATCGCTGGCACGTTGAAACTTATTAATGTGTAAAGTGATTTAATCTGATTTGTAGGGCGGGCTTAGGCTTGCCCTATTTTTTTAAGAAAGAGTTTTTAGCCCACATTCCGCAGTTCTGGCTTTGATGATTAAGGTTTTTCATATATTCACTGTATGAAAAACATCTGCGCCTACCTTTTCTACTTTTGGTATCATTATTGTCAGATTTTTGAGATATACAAGAATTTTGAATTTACAGATATTTCCTAATATATTCATTTGTGGAATCTTTGAGCTAATTTGCCATAAATTAGATATCACAATTCCTGCAACATGATTTTTGCCTTGCTAATTATTGGGATTTATTCAACTATATTCTCAGGTTTATTTTCATCCTTATCCATCTTCAACTATTAAAAAATATTCACTGCAAACGTTTCCTAAATAATTCAATATATCCCAATACGGTTTACTTAGAATAGTCCGAAGAGAGGAACGTTAGCTTTCGCGATCCGAAGGAAAGCAATCTCCGTATCTATTTCTCATAGGGTTTTACCCTCAGGGCGGTCTTAAGTAAACGGTATTGCAATATATCCTGTTTTTTGTTAAGTTGCTCACCTGTTCGGCTCCATTTAGATTGACTAAGTGTACGGCTTAAAACATCTGAAATACCGACCGTATTGTCGGTTTATTTGTTGATTTCTTAACCTAATTTCTCATACTAGAGCGTCGGTACAGTAGAATATTTTGACAAAAAGAACGAAATATGTATTATGTAGGGGTTCTCGCATGAGGGCGACAGTAGATCGCGATCGCCAACCATTTTTTTGTCCTCATGCAACGCCGGGCCAAGGTCTACATCAACATACATACTATGCCGAGGAGTGTCAATTTCTTTTACTGAACCGACGCCCTAGTATTCCTAAATAGCCTAAATTTAGGACTGTTATCGCTCCTTCATCACTCTCAGACAGTAAAAATATGACCATAATTTGATAATGCTTATCTAGTATGGCTTTGTGGAGCGATTTTCTAACACCTTCCTTTGTTGGGATCGTTTGGGAAGAGATCCTTTGCTGTCGTGTCTTCGAGAATTTACTCTCATGAAAGTGACGAAAGAGCGTTATGGCTCCTTGAGGATCATTCATGGTTTTTACCTCTTTTATCCTGACTCAATATTTTTTAACCAAAAAAGCCTGAAATGCTTGCTGGATAAATATTTCAGGCTTGAATATTTCAACTTGACAACCATCAATTCTGTTTAAATATCTGCGGAATCTGGGCTATAATTAATGACAACTGTCAACTGTCAACTATCAACTGTCAACTGACTAAACTCCAGCAGCAGTAAAAGCTGCCCAGTGATAAGGATTGGCAAAAGGACAGGGTTTGCGGTTGCGAATTTGCTGTAAAGATGCTTCAGCAATCAGGCGAGAACTTTGTGAAAGCCGATCGAACATTTGCGAAATTTGAGGCTGAAAATCCGCCAGCAACACCTCCAATTCCTCGCCTGTCAAATCCCGCAGCCACCTTTGAGCCTCCGCAAGCGATCGCGCCACATCTCCCACTTGCAATCGAGGAAAACGCCCGAGATTTTCATAAAACTTGCTCGTCAGCAGCAGCGTTGAAACATCATTCACTTTCCACAGGCTGCTGACAACACTAGATGTGCCAGCATACAACAAACCCGCGGACAAACCGACAAAATCTTCAGTACCGCTGACTGAGCCTGCTGCAATTTCGCAAGCCGATAAAGTAACTAAAAAGTATTGCCGACAATCGAAATTAAAAATTTCCTCCAAAGTCATAGTATCATTTCTCACAAATACGCCTGATTTGAGCGGGAAAGCGAAATCAAGCACGCTCAAACAAGCAAAGTGAGCGCATTTTTTCTGCTGCACTTGTCCTATTTTCGCGGATGAATTCCCATCATTTACAGATATCGATCGAGAAAAAGCCTCTTTAATTGCTGGCTTCTGCCGCAAAATTTCTGTACTGGAAAAACACTGGGAAATATTGCCGATTTCCAGGTTGCTGTAAAGCGCATCTCTGCTGAAAGTGGGAACTGCCAACAGGTGCTGCAAATTCGGTCTGTAGCGGCCGATAGCTGCGCTGCGCGCGATTTGTCTCAACCGCAATAGCTGGCAGCTAGGAGCATAGCGAATTCCTCCGGCAAATCGATCGATCAAATAAGCAGGAGGAGGTGAAATTTCCCCAAAGGACGAACTGTGAGAAAAATCCGAACTGTTGTGCGTATCCAACAGATCGAAACCGCTGCGATCGCCGCCATGAGACCTGAAAATTGCCCCGGTGTCCTCCAACCCGTCTCTCACCCCCAAAGGCAAAGCATGGAGCGGCAAAGCGTGCAAAAATCGGTGCGGCACCACAATTAGCCGATCGCAATTTTCCGGAATCAGCGCCACCACTCGATCGATTTCCAACAGCGCGGCCAAGCGTTTGAGGCGAGCCGGGAGATGATTGATCCAGCGACCTTTTTGCTCGGAATAAGCGCTGAGGTACTCTCCGGCCCAAGTTTCGGCAGCTAAAGCATTTCCCGCGGCACAGAGGTGAACGGCGGGATATTCTGCACTCTTCACCACCACAAAAGCCACTACCAAATCCTCCAAACTCGCCCACACCACAGCAGCACAATTGGCATCAGGCAACAATTGGCGAATTTGCTCGAAAGTAATGGGTTCAACTTTGCGAGCTAAGCTGAAGAAAGGGTCGTTTGCCTGCACCTCGCGCGCAATCAACCCATCAAACTGCCGCCACAATTGATTTAAGTGCATAAAATCGGAGTTCGGCATCAGAGAACCGCTGTTCAAACCAGGGCTGTCGCCCTCAGAAATCAAGCTAGTGCTGGGTTCGGGTTGTCGCTGTTGTTGCTGCCGCTGTTCCCTTGCTATTTCCAGTTGCAATGACTCCAACTCGCTGCGTACCGCTGCCGGAATGTCGCCTTTTGGGGTCAGGGGGGATTTAACCAGGAGTTCTACCAAATTCCGATTTTTGTGGCGTTCAGCGTATTCCAGGGCTTTAGCGTAATATTCCGGCTGGCCCGGGCCGAGTTCTAGGCAAACTTGTACGAGGGATTTATAGAGTCCTCTCCAGGTGCTGACTAATTTGGCTTTTGAGTTACTTCCCCGATCGCCCAAATCGGCCGCATCAACCCCAACTTCGCTCCGCAAGAACTCCACAGTATCGACAGCAGTAGTAAAAACGCCGTAGGCGCGCAGCAACTCGCCTCGCCTTCGGTAAGCTTCACCCAAATAAAATAAAATTTGTGCCCAACGGTGGGGATAGGTTTCGCGAGTGTAGATTTGGCCGGCACTGTGATAGCAGGCGATCGCGCTTTCGATGCGAGACGAGTTTTCCGTCTCCGTCAGTTCCGAAAAAGCTCGGCCCAGATAAATTTGCAGCATGGCCCAGCGGTGGGGAGATCCGTGTTTGGTGTAGACTTGGGCTGCATTTTGATAACAGGCGATCGCGCTTTTGAGATTGCGGTTTTTTTCGCCTTTCACGTGTTGGCTGAAAGCGCGTCCGAGGTAGGCACAGAGCATTGCCCAGCGTTCGGGAGTTTTTTGGCGGTTGCAAAAGAGCAAAGCATTTTGATAGCAGGCGATCGCCATTTCCAGATTTTCCGCTTTTTCCCCTTTCACCCGCAGACTGTAGATCCTGCCGAGGTAAGTTTGGATCGAACCCCAGGCTTCGGGAAATTTGATGCGAGTGTAGACTTGCAAAGAATTTTGAAAGCAGGTGAGTGCCATTTCCAGATTTTCGACTCCTTCGCCCTTAATTCGATCGATAAACACCCGGCCCAAATTCCTTTGAGTCGTCGCCCATTGCAGCGGAAAAGCTTCCTTAGTCCGCACTTGCAAAGCTCTCTGGTAGCAGTTGACAGCGTATTCGAGATTTTCTGCCCGATTCCCCCGCAGGAAATCATAGTAAGCATTTGCTAAATTATTTTGAGTCGTCGCCCAGCGCCGGGGAAACATCTTGCGGTTGTAGACTTGCAAGGCATTGTGGTAGCAAACGACTGCCTGTTCGAGATTTTGGGCTTTGTCACCGCGCAGTCGGCGGCTGTAAGCGCGGCCGAGATTGTTTTGAGTGCTTGCCCAATCTCCTCCGAAACCCTCGCGGTTGCGAACTTGTAGGGCGTTTTGATAGCAGGCGATCGCAATTTCGAGATTTTCGGCCGCATCTCCCCTGAGGCGCTCGCTATAAGCGTTTCCCAGATTGTTTTGCAGCGTCGCCCACTGTTCCGGGTACTGTTCGCGAGTTCGCACTTGCAGGGCATTAGCAAAGCAAGCAATGGCTTGTTCGATATTTTGAGCCTTATCGCCTTTGGGGCGATCGGTATAAGCATTGCCCAGATTATTTTGCATGACTGCCCACTCTTGGGGAAAGTCTTTGCGGGTAAACACCTTAGCCACGGTTTCGTAACCGGCGATTTCGATTTCCAAGTTATTCGCCTTGCTACCGAGGGGAAACCGCCCAATTTTGTTGCTCAGATTGCCAATTAGGGCCGCAATGCGCCTCGCCTCTGATTCTGGGGCAGTAGGGAGTACCAAAGTTGCCCAGCGGCGCAGCAAATCTGCGAAATTCTGGTCTAGTTTGTCTAAATTGTTTCTCAGCAGCGCGTACACGTGCTGCGAATCAGGGTTGCGCGCCACTGCTTGCAATACTTCTGCTAAAAAAGCCAGATATGCTGCCCCGGTTCCGGGCAATTTAGCATTGCTCTTAGCAGATTCTAAGGGTGCGATCGTCCTTTGAAAGAATTTTGCAGCTTTGAGCAAGCTGTCTCGTGTCAGTGCCGGCTCTTCCAAGTAAAGCATTTGCACAAACTCAAAGTCGATCGACTTTGAGTCAGTCCTCAAAATCAAATCTATTCCTGAGTCCACAGGATTTTCCAGCAGCGCTCGGAGCATATTAACATCAGTTTCGCGACGCTGTTCGTCCATCGTGCATTCCGCCGAACTATTAACGATAGGATTGCTGCTTCTGTGCAGCCAATGAAATTAGGAACTGTTTCAATTTGGCTCTCGAACCGGAGGTAGGAGTCTCCGACGGATTATAGACCTTAAAGGATGAAATCAGTTAAACCAGGATTCACAAGTGGCAACAGACAGGCTGATAGCGAGATTAGCACCTACAATCACTAATAGTATTATTGTGCCCGTTGTCTTTAGCCAAATTCCGGTCTAATGCGTCGTCAGTGTTTCGGGGCGGGTTTCACAGACAATATTCGAGTAGAGGATAAAACTCAATTTTATCTTGAGATATTTTTTGTGTCGATCGGCATTCAAAAGCGGTTAAAAATTCCCAACCGGGAGTCTATTAACTTTAAGACTTATCTAGAAGTATTAAAAAAACCCGGTTTTTGCAGCATACACATCGTCACAGCGCAGTGTATTTGCCTAAAAAACTGGTTTCCGGGCAAGTCCTAAACTGGATAAAACCCGCCCCGACAGACTTGCAGCGGGGCGGGTTTACTTTTACCCTGATAGGGACTGATATCATGTCCGGTCGATTACCATAACAAAAACGGTTTGTAGTGCGCCCGAAAGTCCGCTCTGATGCTGCGGACTTCAGTCCGCACTACGAACGCATCTGATTGCGATGATCGAACACGACAGGAGGCTAAGAAACCGGGTTTCTCAGGAATAGCGCCTCTGCATATTGCGCCAGTTGCAGCGCTACAGCTCACAAAAATCAACCCAGTAGATTTTAGTGTACCGCTTGAGAGCGCAACGCTTCCTCAACGGCAAGCAAAGCCCGATCGACTTCAGCAGCAGAAACAATTAGAGGTGGAACAAACCTCAACACCTTCGGCCCGGCGGGAACCAACAGCACACCAGCGGCGATCGCAGATTTAACAATATCAGCCGATGTCAGTGCAATATCAGCCTGCAATTCCAGCCCGACAATCAAGCCCCAGCCCCGCACCTCAGCAATCAAATTCGGATATGCAGCCGCCAGTTGGTTGAGGCCAGCTTTCAACTGTGCTCCGCGCTGTTGGACGTTTTCCAGCAGGTTTTCCCGTTCTAAAGTTTGGCACACGCACAAAGCGACAGCACAAGCAAAAGGATTGCCGCCAAAAGTGCTCGCGTGACTTCCCGGTTCAAACACATCGCAGTGAGACTTGCACAGCATAGCGCCGATCGGAATACCGCCGCCCAATCCCTTCGCAGAGGTAAAGATATCCGGTTCAATACCGAGATTTTCGTAACCCCAATATTTACCGCTGCGTCCCATCCCGACTTGCACTTCGTCGAGAATTAGCAAAATGCCTTTTTCGTCGCAAATTTCCCGAATCCGTTGGAAATAGGCGATATCTCCGGGACGAACTCCCCCTTCACCTTGCAGCGCTTCCAGCATAATTGCAGCTACTTGGCGTTCGTCTTTGTCGAGTTGCTCGATCGCCAGTTCGATCGCACTAATATCATTGTAAGGAACATAGTGAAATCCAGGAACCAACGGACTAAAACCCTTCTGATATTTAGGTTGTCCCGTCGCCGTAATCGTCGCCAAAGTCCGCCCGTGGAAACTAGCAACAGCAGTAATTATGGTCGGATTCGAGATATTTAATTGTTCGTGGGCGTACTTGCGCGCCAGTTTAATCGCCGCTTCATTAGCTTCCGCACCCGAGTTGCAAAAGAAAGCTCTGTCCGCGCAAGAATGATCTACAAGCCACTTTGCCAGCTCGCCCTGTACGGGGATGTAGTAAAGATTAGAAACGTGGTGCAGCGTCTGAATTTGCTGAGTTACCGCTGCCACCATCGCCGGATGGGCGTGTCCCAGAGTGCAGGTAGCAATACCCGCCACAAAATCGAGATATTCGCGGCCCTCGGTATCCCAAACGCGACAGCCGAGGCCTCGTTCCAGGGCGATCGCAAAACGCCCGTAAGTAGTCATTACATAACTGTCGAAGCCCTCAGAACTGAACAAACTGGCTTCGGCTTGCACGCTTGGTTCTTTTAGTAAGGTTTCTGGACTCACGAATCGCTCCTTAACACATAATATGTAGAACTAGATTGTACGGTAAAAATCCAGCTTCGCGTTGCAGGCTGTTAATTTTGTCATAAAATTGTAACAGTAACAGCAATAAATCCCTCACAAATCTACTGATGAGTTATTACATTTCTCCTAACTTTCTCGATAAAGTTGCGGTGCACGTCACTAAGAACTTTTTAAATTTGCCTGGGGTAAGAGTTCCCCTAATTTTGGGAATTCACGGCCGCAAAGGAGAAGGTAAAACATTTCAAGCCGAACTGGTTTTTCGGCGAATGGGCTTTGAACCGGTGATGATATCTGGTGGAGAATTAGAAAGTCCCGATGCCGGAGATCCGGCGCGTTTAATTCGTTTGCGCTACCGCGAAGCTGCGGAGCAAATTCGAGTGCGGGGCGAGATGTGTGCAATTTTTATTAACGATTTGGATGCCGGTGCTGGCAGGTTCGATACTACGACTCAATATACTGTAAATACTCAGATGGTCAATGCCACTCTGATGAATATTGCGGACAATCCCACTAACGTGCAGTTACCGGGAAGTTATGACAGCACGCCACTGCACCGAGTGCCGATTATTGTCACCGGAAATGACTTTGCTACGCTTTACGCGCCGCTGATTCGCGACGGGCGGATGGAAAAGTTTTATTGGGAACCCAGCCGGGATGATAAAATTGGGATTGTCAGCGGAATTTTTGAGTCTGACAATTTGTCACAAACCGAGATAGTGGGTTTGGTAGATAATTTTGCAGATCAGGCGATCGACTTTTTTAGCGCTTTGCGATCGCGCATTTACGACGAACAAATCCGCGAATTCATCCACAAGATAGGAATCGAGCAAGTTTCCAAGCGTTTAGTCAACACTCTGGAAGCACAGCCAGATTTCCCGAACCCTAATTTCAGCCTCGCTCATTTATTAGAAATGGGTAGTTCAATGGTTGGTCAACAAAAGCGGGTACAGGAAATGCGCTTGGTAGATGAATACAACCAATCACGGCTGTTTAACGTTCCTGGAACTGTCAATGTCCCGGCTGTGGCGCCAACACAAAATCAACAAAACGACCCCTCATCGAAATATTATAAGGCTTATGTCGAGCCAACTTCAACTATTAGTAACAGTAAAGCTGCGCGGCTGAGCGGCGAGGTATTGGAACAAGTGCAACAGTTATTAGCAAGGGGCTGCAAAATAGGGATGGAATATGCAGACAATCGCCGATTTAAAACAGGTTCCTGGCAAAGTTGTGCGACAATTAAAACGGCACAGGAAAAAGATGTGGTTGCATCTTTAGAAACTTGCTTGGCGGAACACGGCGGGGAATACGTGCGGCTGATTGGTATCGATCCAAAAGTCAAGCGCCGGGTAGTTGAAACAATTATTCAGCGGCCACAGTAGGCTGTGCTTCGGGGCACCTTACAAATTCAAGAAGACTTGGCGGTTGAAACCGCGTCTATACAAGCAAAACCCGCCTTCGCGGGTTGAAGAGTGGGCAGTTAAAATTATGTTATCCTCTTCAGTCCGCGAAGGCGGACATCGTTTGTGTAGATGCGGTTTCAACCGCCGTCTTATCTAAATTCTGCTGCTAAATTATGCTGCAAAAATTTATCAAAAGTTGTGCGATCGGGCATAGCAACCTGAGCACCCACCTTAGTTGCACACAGAGCACCCGCTGCACAGCCCCACACCACCGCCTCCGACAGCGATCGCCCGCCATCTAACGCCGCAGCCAACCCACCGTTAAAAGCGTCGCCAGCAGCCACTGTGTCGATCGCCCTCACAGCAAAAGCAGGCACAAAAAAGCTCTCGTCCGCAGTCACAGCAACCGCCCCGCGATCGCCCAATTTGACAATAACATTCTCGACACCGCGCTGCTGCAACTGTTTAGCTGCGCGAATCGCCGTTTCTGTGTCATTCACTCCAAAACCGACTAACTGGCCAGCTTCCACTTCATTCGGTGTGATAATGTCAATTAGGGGATAAAGGTCGATCGGCAAATCCCCCGCAGCCGGTGCCGGATCGAGAATCACTCGCACCCCCAATTCACGGGCGACTTTCGCAGCTTTTTGAACAAATTTCAGCGGAATTTCTAACTGTAACAACAACGATGTAGCTTCAGGTAACAGTTTTTTAAGACGTTCTATATCTGCATCGCCAACATTATTATTTGCACCCGGAATCACAATAATATTATTTTGACCGCTATCGTCTACGGCAATAATTGCCACACCTGAATGAGTGCTTTTATCTATTAATACATTTTCTGTATTCAAACCATAGGATTGTAAACTTGTCAATAATTCTTCAGCAAATTTATCGTTGCCCACACGCCCGATCAGGTGAGTCGAAGTTCCAAGACGCGACGCTGCTACGGCTTGATTTGCTCCTTTACCGCCGCCGGCAGTGAAAAAATTGCTACCGATGATAGTTTCCCCAGGTTGCGGCAATCTGGGAGTTTTTGCTGCGAGGTCAATGTTGATACTGCCAAATACAATGAGGCTCATGGATTGTTGAATTGGGTAATTGGTAATTAGGTTTGTAGTGAGGACTTCAGTCCTCTGAGTTTAATATTGAATTTGGGCATTGGGAATTGGGAATTGGGAATTGGGAATTGGGAATTGGTAATTGGGAATTGGTAATTGGGAATTGGGAATTGGGAATTGGGAATTGGGAATTGTCATTGGGAATTGTCATTGGCTTATCTTGCTTATTTCATGATTTTTCCATCTAACTGTCAACTGACAACTGTCAACTGACAACTGTCAACTGTCAACTGTCAACTGTCAACTGTCCCCTGAGACGTGCTAGAACTGGTATGGTCTAAATCGGTCAATGCAATGGCTGCACTCACTCTCGATCGCAATCCCTGTGTCCTGCTAGTAGAAACAGACGAAGTTCTCGCCGGACACTTAAGTCTAGACTTAAAATCCTCCGGCTACGAACCAGTAATAGCTTCTAGTATCGCCACAGGCCAACATTTAGCCCATAAATTGCAGCCAGCTTTGATTGTAATCGATCGCATACTTGGCCCTGAATCGGGGCTGTCGCTGTGTTCTCACCTCCGAAGTGGTGGCAATCGGGCGCCAGTGCTATTATTGATCGGTCGCGATACAGTGGACGATCGCGTGGCTTGTCTGGAAGCTGGCGCAGATGATTATTTTCTCAAACCTTACCGCACTGAGGAGTTTATGCAGTTGGTGCGCTTGTATTTGCAGCCGGATAACACCAGCAGCGAACAACTGAGGTTTGGTGATTTAGTTTTGGATTTGGCGTCTAGGCGAGCTCTACGCAACGGACGGGCGATCGACCTGACGATGAAGGAATTTGAACTGCTAAAGTATTTGATGGAACATCCCCGCGACGTTTTGACTCGCGAACAAATTCTAGAGAATGTTTGGGGTTACGACTTTTTGGGTGAGTCGAATGTGATTGAGGTTTACATCCGCTATCTGCGTCTCAAAATTGAAGATGATGGCGAGAAGCGCTTGATTCAGACTGTGCGCGGTGTTGGTTACGTGATGCGCGAAGCTTGAAGTCAGTTGACAGTTGACAGTTGTCAGTTGACAGTTGTCAGTTGACAGTTGTCAGTTGACAGTTGTCAGTTGACAGTTGTCAGTTGACAGTTGACAGTTGTCAGTTGACAGTTGTCAGTTGACAGTTGTTAAAAAGTCCCATTCCAATTACCAATTCCCAATTCCCAATTACCAATTACCCATTACCAATTACCCATTACCAATTCCCCATTCCCAATCTAAAATCTTTATGAGTTATTTAACTAATTTCCTAAATATTGGGGTAATTATATTTTTGCTTGGATGTTCGCCGGCTTTACCTGTCGCAAATTCTGGTGTTACTGGTACTTTGGCGTCGCAGTCTCCGACGGCGACAACATCCGGTCAAGTTTTGCCTGTTTCTGCTAGAGCTCGGATAGCCGATCGCCAGATCGAACTTGAAGTCGCCAAAACATCCGAACAACAGGCTATGGGTTTAATGTACAGAACTTCTTTGGCCGATGACAGAGGAATGCTGTTTGAGTTTAAACCCGCGCGCTGGGTCAATTTTTGGATGAAAAATTGCAAGATTTCTCTGGATATGATTTTTCTGCGGGATGGAGTCGTGACAGCCATCGCAGCAGAGGCACCTCCTTGTACAGCCGATCCTTGTCCCACCTACGGGCCCGATACTGCTGTCGATCGAGTAATCGAGATCCGGGGTGGCCGGGCTGCTGAACTTGGTGTCAAAGTGGGAGATCGGATTGAAATCGAGTTTTTCCAGTAACACTTCGGACATTTTCAGGGCTTACACATGGGGCTAGAAACCCGGTTTCTAGGTGTATTTCTGGTTCCCAGTCGCAAAATTTAGTAGAAACCCGGTTTCTGAAGTCACTCCCCCTCTCCCCCTCTCTCCCCTCTCCCCCTCTCTCCCCTCTCCCTTTCCCGCTGAGTTCGGCTTCGAGAAAACCTCAAAAAATTAATAAACTTTACAAAACTTGATAATATCTGTTAAAGTATTAATGTAAGATACAGCACAAAGACCAAAAGATTTGCTACGATGTCAATCTGAGTTCGTCTGGGCTTGAGCTTGTTTGCAGAAGCTGTAGATTGTTAGTTCCAGGTATGAGAGGAGTCAGCGACTCGTTACCAATCCTGAGAGACGATGCTTAGCCGATCGGGCTCCTGGCACGAAAAGAAATTCTCTGGAACTTCTGGCGCCAAACCTGAATCTACTAAACCTGTCGGAAGTAAGATGCTACAAGCCAAATTAAGTGGCAAAGTTAACTTAAGGTAGCAAGGTCGGCTGCGATCGACATATCTGACCAAATATTGCCGAAGTAGATTTGCGGATTCTGCACTTTCGCAGATGAAGTTAAACTCTGAACAACAGTGCAATTAGTTTAGGTAGCAGAATTTCTTCAGATTCGCGTTGCACAATACCGAGGTATTCAGTTTAAGTTCGATCGCGCTCAACAGGCGATCGGGCAGACAGCAGCAAAAGTGCAAAACCTTTCACTTCTGGGGAAAGGTTGGCTTTAGAGTCACACTCAGCAGTAAATTTGGGATTTTCCACAACCGCTAATACTGTTTTAACAGCTATCGACGGCCAAGAGACAGATTTAAAACTGGCTTATTACTAATCAAAAACATCAGGTTCGCATCAGAAAATGGTGTCCTATACATGGAGACAAAATCACATGGCACCCGCTACATACACTAGATTAATTCGATTTTTACAAGAAGATTTGGCAATCTCTCCCGCGTCCATCGCTGTCGCCGAACGTGTTGGCGGTGACGAAAAACGGCAGCGAGATCGAGACCCTAATTCCTTGCCGATGGTTCTGTGGCAGTACGGTTTAGTCACTCTGGAACAATTGGATAAAATCTTTGATTGGTTATCCCAAGCCTATTAAAAGGATTTTAGATTTGAGATAAAACCCAAAATCCAAAATCCTTTAATAACTAAGATTAAGATCCAGCTAACTCTTTCGCAGCAGCGGCGATACCGGCACCAGGAAGGCAGCCTTCATGACCCAATTCTTGCAACACGACTTCCAAAGCGGAAATTGCTGCTAGAATATCGCGATCGCACACAAAGCCCAAATGACCGATGCGGAAGATTTTACCTTTCAAATGGTCTTGTCCGTCGGCGAGAGCAATATCAAACTTCTTTCTCATCAAAGTTCGCACTTTTTGAGCATCTACAGACGCAGGCGGCATAACTGCGGTAATGGCAGGACTGGCGGCATCATCAGCAGCAAATAATGGCAAACCCAAAGCTTTTACAGCGGCGCGAGTAGTTGTCATCAAGCGCTTGTGTCTGGCGAAAACGTTTTCCAATCCTTCGCCTTTCATTATTTGCAGCGATGCTTGCAGCGCAAAAAACATATTGACTGGCGGAGTAAAAGGAGTCGTATTTTTGGCAGCGTCTTTGCTATATTTACCCAAATCTAAATAATAGCGGGGCAGTGTGGCAGTTTTGTAAGCTTTCCAAGCCTTAGGACTAACGGCTACAAAACCCAAACCCGGGGGAATCATGTAAGCTTTCTGAGAACCAGAAGCAATCACATCTAGCCCCCAAGCTTCCATTGGCACGCTGACAGCACCTAAACTGGTGACAGCATCAACCATAATTAAAGCTTCGCCGTGGGCTTTGACGTGGCGGTTGATGGTTTCGAGGTCATTCAGGACACCGGTAGAGGTTTCTGAGTGAGTGACGATGACAGCTTTGATTTGCTTCTCAGTATCTGCTTCGAGTTTTTCGCGGAAGTCTTCGGGGTTCAAAGGTTGACCCCACTCAGCTTTGACGATTTCGGCATTTAAACCGTAAGCTTGTGCGACTTCAGCCCAGCGTTCGCCAAATTTACCATTGCATCCGACTAAAACTCGATCGCCCGCACTCAAGAAATTAATTATCCCAGCTTCCATCGCGCCGGTACCGGAAACCGTCAAACTCAGTACGTCGCCGCTGGTTTGGTGCAGCCATTTGAGATTTTCGGTACATTCGGCAAAAATCGCGTCAAATTCCTTGCTGCGGTGGCCCATCGGGTGTTTTGCCATTGCTAGCAAAGCCGCTTCCGGCACCGGTGTAGGGCCGGGAATCATCAGCATTAACTTGTTGTCCATTATGTCGTCCTAACTTTTTCGATGGGAGTTCTACAGAATAAATCAAATACGATCGGTTGGTACTCTAAGTTTTTTAACTTTTAATGCCAGTATGGTTAGTTTCATTTAAAGACCAACGGTATTCTACTGCCAAGTTCGATCGCTCGCAGCTTTGTTCTAATTGCTTTTGAATGGCAAGGGCTTTACGCAGGGTAATAATAAGTTGGTGAACTTGTTGCTGTTGGGGCGATTGTGGACTGACAGCAAACATTGTTTTGCGTTCTAACAATTGAAGTAACAATTCATAATGAATGTACGAAGGAAGGGGAATTGGCTCCATGAAAGCTAACATACCTCAGCGAACCGATACCCCATTGCAAGTGCATGGGGCATCACAGGTGAACATTAGATGCCCGACTTCTTATTTGTTTTCTAACCTTACAAAAACCCCTGCTTTGCCGATCGAATATTCGGGGCTGGGTGCGTTGGTAACGCTAAATTTTGCGATCGACTGGCGACAGCGAATAGATTTAATTGCTTTCTGGCAAAATATTTCTCTGCAATATAGCTTTGAGTGCTATTTTTTTTGCAGTTAGGCGCTTGAGTCGATGCAGGCTAGAATTTCTGATTATTTACCTACTCAATCATTTTTTATCAGAATTCGGGGGTGTTTTTGAACTAACCCCACCGATGAATCGGGGGGATTCGTGCGATTCCAATAAAGGTTTCACACAGGCGTGTTCAATGCGCCGCTACCCACTCAGTCTAGATTACTCTAAACTTTGCGTATACTTTTATGCTTCTATCGCTTGGAAAGTCCATCACTCTGCCAGGTTGGTACGCTCGACATCCTGCCATTATTTGCCCTTTAACTGTTCCGAATCGAAGTCGGATATGTCCGTTGCCTGGATTTCTCAGTACTAGGATGTTTCGTCGCGTAGATGGTTGCTCCTACTCGCTTGAATCTATTGTACCACGGCGGCTAAAGCCGTGCAACCCCTTCTAGGCGGTTGAAACCGCTACCGACTTATCCCCATGTCTCGCATCGAGGGGCCCGGCGGGCTCGTTCTTTGGTCAAGCAGTCTCGCCTTTGGTGATGGGCGGATGTGTCTTGGCAAGGGAGGCTAAAGCAGCACCCGGATCTGGCTGCTTGACTAGGGATTCGCCGATGAGGACGGCTTGGACTCCGGCGCTGGCAACTTGGGTGAGGTCGTCGGCTGTATGGATTCCTGACTCGCTGACGGTGAGGATGTTTTTTCCTTGAATTTCGGTTTGGCGATCGGCTAATAGTTGGCTGGTGGTTTCTAGACTGACGGAAAAGTCTTCTAGGTTGCGGTTGTTGATGCCGATTAGATTGACGCCTTCTAGGGTTAATACTCGATCGAGTTCTTCGAGAGTGTGAACTTCTATTAAGGCCGTCATGCCCAAAGTCTTGACAATTTTCACAAAGTATTGTAGGTCTTTGTCAGATAAGATAGCTGCGATTAACAATACAGCATCGGCACCGCTAATCCGGGCGAGATAGATTTGGTAAGGATAGATAATAAATTCTTTGCAAAGTAAGGGCAAATCGACGGCGGCACGGATTTTAGCGAGGTTGTCGAAACTGCCTTGAAAGAACTTTTCATCGGTGAGTACGGAGATGCAACTGGCGCCGTTTTCTTGGTATGCTTGGGCGATCGCAACTGGATCGAAATCTTCACGAATTACGCCTTTGCTGGGGGAAGCTTTTTTGACTTCGGCGATGATTGCTGGTTTGGTTTTGCCGTTTTTAAGGGCGGCGAGAAAGTCGCGGATTTTTGGTGCGAAGGGGAGTTTTTTGTGAAGTTCGGCTAAGGGCGTGCGATCGCGCTTTTGGGCTACTTCAACCTCTTTTTGCCAGACAATTTCTTCGAGGATGTGCCGGGGCTCGGCGTCGGGTACGGCGATTTTGTAGCTGAGGTAGAGTACGGAGACGGAGGTGCTGGGCGGACGGCGGCGGATTTGAAGCATGATAGGGGGGATTAAGGGCGATCGCACAAGTTTGAATCTATTATATAATAGTTACAGTAAATCCTCCTAGCCTGAGAGCTAATGCGTGTCAGCTAAAGATATATATCACGAGACAGTTAAGCGTGCCTTACAAAAGGATGGGTGGACAATTACTCACGATCCATTTCCCATGCAAATTGGTCGCAAACGTTTATCTGCCGACTTGGGTGCAGAGCGTCTAATTAATGCCGAAAAAGGAACCGAAAAAATTGTTGTTGAGGTCAAGAGTTTTGTAGGGCGATCGGATGTAAGAGATTTGGAACAGGCTTTGGGACAGTACGTTCTTTACCGCCAAGTGCTGAATGAAATGCAGATCGATAGAAATTTATATCTGGCTATTTCTAAGCCTGCTTTTAAGAGCGTATTTACCATAGAATTAGGGCAAGTGTTATTAAAAAATCAAATTGTTAAACTGATTGTTTTTGATGAAAAAAGTGAGGCAATACTTCAATGGATACCAGATTGAGATACCAAGAAATTATCAAAACCATACTTCAGGAACACGCTAACTTCTACAATACTATACCTGACGGCTATCATTCTCAACTGTTATTTGATGATGAACGAGGAGGATATTTAGTTTTGGATATTGGTTGGAATGATGACAATTACCTACACGCCACACCAATCCACCTCGATTTGATCGGCGATAAAATCTGGATTCAATATGATGATACCGAAGAAGGTGTGGCTACCGATTTACTAGCAGCAGGTGTTCCTAATGAAGATATTGTACTCGGTTTTCGCCATCCTCAAGTGCGGCCGTACACTGAATTTGGAACTGGCTTGAGCTGCAAAGATGAAGAAATTGTTGCTGAATCTGCTGTTATGCGATCGGCCTAAGCCGATAGATTATTCGGCGATTGAAATCGCGTCTAACCAAACGAAATCCGCCGCCGTGGACTAAGAGATATGAGAGATTGCGATTAATCAAACAGAAGCAAGCCCGGATTTACATGAAAAAACTTTCCCAAAGCCTCAGCTTGTTTATTGGTAATTTCTAGCTGGTTATTAATGATTTGAGTTACTATCTCAATTGTGCCAATAATTTCTACTAAATCCGCTGGCTGTAGATTTCTAGCATCCATCAAATGAAGAAGTCTTGAGTGGGGAGTTGAAGCATTTATTTGATAATGTGTTTCTTCAAAATCCTCAATTAATTTGACTAAGAGTTCTAGGAGAGTGTCTTCTTCGGGAGTTAGATTGTTCCGAGAAAGCAAGCTTTCAACTATTTCTAAAAATATCTCGTTTTCATCTTCATTTTTGATGATACGAGGTTGATATTGAGATAGCAAGCTGCTGTACCTGTCAGAGTCAAACATTTAGCGATCGTTCAGATGTTTTGCAGATACCTAATTTTATCAAATTTAAGGGCGATTTAGCAAAAAACCCAAAATCTAAGAAACCGGGTTTTTTGCTAAATCACCGACTGTAACGAAAGATTCTCGAAAAAACCCGGTTTCTGGCCACCCGCGCGTCCGTGACTACGACAGAAACCAAAGAAACCGGGTTTTTCGCAGTTTTTAGGCGGTGTAAGGATATTCTCGGAAAAAACCCGGTTTCTGACCACACCAAAAATTAGATAAACCGAGTTTTTGGCAATAATTCCTAATCTAAAATCGATCGCACTTTTGCACCGCCAAAATCCTCGCGCTAACCCGCAAGTCCGCCGAGGGTTGAAAACCCCCGTCTCATAGCGAAAGTCCTCTAAAAGAGGACTGAAAAGTCAATTCAATAAACAAAGGTCGATCGCACATTTCCAAATTCCCGAAAATTCACTGTAGGGAAACGGCATTGCCGTGTCCTTAGCTGGATTTGCTATATAATTTTTATTACTCACTGTTTGGGCGGGAATAGTTAGTTTTGACATACTCTTTTAGTACGGGCCCAAGGGTGAAAAATGTGCGATCGCCCTCCGGGATTTTTTCAACAAATGAACGCCGTCCCAAGGATTGCATAACTTTCAAAAATTGCGATCGAGATAATTGCATATTCTCTGGCACTTTCGAGAGGGAAACTGGCGCGGTTTCACTCGCTAGCCATGACATTACCTGTTTTTCGGACTCGGATAAGCGATTAAATGGCTGATGCAGTAAAGATTCTAAATCGCCTAAAAATAGTGTACCGTCATCCAAAAATTCAGCTAGGCTGCCGTTAAACAAATCTTGAATCATTGTAGCAACTATTTTTAGCCACAAGGGATTGCCTCTGTATTGTTCAATTATTTCTGACCATTTTTCATTTTCAGCTAAACCTTTTTCTCTGAGGATTTCCGCCGCCTCTACACCTAAACCATTCATTTGTAAAGATCGAACAGGCTGGTTGTTGCCTTCTAATGCGGCGATTTCTCTAGGTTTTTCCCAACTTAGCAGCACTAAACAACTGTTGTGAGATAATTCTCCTACCTGTCTGAAGAGTGTGCCGTAATCTTCGTATCCAGGTTGGTAATTGCCAGCGAGTTGTCCGCTGCTATTTACCATTTGTACGTCATCAACTATCAGCAGACAGCGGTATTTTTGCAAGTAGTTCAGTAGGGGCAATCCCCCCGTGGTTGCCCCATTCTCTGGGACAACCACGCCGTCGGCATTTGGGGCGGGCACGGGGGCACCGCCCCTACGGAAAGATTGAATGATACTGGTTTGAAGTATTCGCAGGGGTGGAGATGTGGCGAGACTTCGCCAGATGACGAAATCAAATTCATGTTTGATTTGTTGGACAAGTTGGGCGGCGAGTGCGGTTTTGCCAATGCCGACTATGCCCAGTATGGCGAGTAGGCGGGTGTTTTCTTGTAAAATCCACTGTTTGAGGGTGGTGAGAGAGGATGTGCGATCGTAGAAAATGCTAGACATAGGCATTTCAGCTAAGAATTGACGCACTTTGGGTTCAGTGTTGTCTTTATTGAGAACTTCTTCATCAATTGGTGATGAGACTTTTGGAGAAGGTGAACTATTTTCACAGAAGTTGACGTTACCAATGTGTACACAATCTTTATTATTGAAGTTACAGAGATTTGAGAATTTTAATCGCTCGAACGTGACTCTAAAATTTGATTTATTGACTTCTTCGCCTAATACTTCTGATAGTAGCTTCCATAGTTCAGAGGCAATATCTTTAATGTGACCTTCACTACAGTGAGATTCATCTGCTATTTTTGAGTATTTCTGACCTTGTAAAGCTCCCCGCAGTATCACCTCTTGCAAATTGTCTAAATGTTTTCCCGTATTGACAAAAACTAGGTCGTCTGCAATTTTTAATATTTCTTGAACGTCCATAGGTCGGTGGTATAGGAGTTTTACCTATTATGTCCTACTTTATCCGACTTTTTATGGTCTGACCTACTTTATCCGGCTTTATCCGACTTAATAAGCTAAAACAAAATTAAAATTCCCTACTTGTTCCGACTTTTGCCGACTGTACAAAACGGAAGAATTACGAAAGAATAATATTTATATGAGGCACTCATTAAGTTTATTTCAACATAAATAATATGAAAGTAAGGCTATTAATTTTGGGGCTTTACCTACCAGTAACGATTGGTATGGTGTTGTTTGGTAACGTCGAGCCATCGAAAGCTGGCTGGAATCGAATTGGTGGCAAGGGTATGACTCAGTACATGACATCTAATAATAATCAAGAACGTCAAAATGGCGGGTTATTCTTGATGGGAATAGGAATAGTAGGAGGTGTTATAGCCGCTGCTGTTAAAAAACAATAAGCAACACCTATAGGATTGTCAAATTAAATTTTTATATGTCCTTAAAAGCTGGCTTATCCTCGATAAGAGCCTACCTGATTCGACTGGTATACAGATTATTTAAACAAAAATAATCTTTGTTCAGATGATGGCTATCGCTTTAGTTTAGTTAAATTTCTAACATTTATGAATACTTACCCAGTGATTTTGTATCCACTTTCTATTGAGAAAGCTTTGGCAAGCTTACCTCCAGTACCAGAACCACCTAAAGTTTCTCCTCCGCCAATACTTCAACTACTACCTAAGCCAGAAGAACCAGAAGTTTTTATTGAATCACCTCCTGTCAGGATAAAATTAATTCCATTATTTCTTTCTGAACTAGCAGTATCTATAATCAGTGCCTTAGTTGGTAGTGCTAGTAATAGCATGGGAGCCGGATGGACTTTTTTTATAATGTTAACATTAGGAGTGTTTTGGTTTGGTTATACCCAGGTTAAAAGCTATCCTATCAGACTTAGCCAATATCGGGAAGAACTAGCAGCTTACCAGGAAAAACGAAAGAGTTATCCTAAAATTATTAAAGACTGGGAACAATCCATACATCAAGAGGAAATTAAACATAAGGAGTTGCTTGCTGAAGGGGAACGTCAAAAGCAAAACTTAGAAAGAATCTACCAACAGGAAGTTGAAAACTTACGAACTCCCCAAAAAGTCAGTGATTGGAGGATGGAATCTTGCAAAAAAGAATTTTCATCACTTAACCCCCAAAATTTTGACATAGAACCAGCGGAAGACAGAAGAGGATTCACAGAACACCCTGACAATTGTCGATTTCCTAACCTGCTCAGAAACTATTTTGGTGATGATAAAATATTCATCTTAAAAAGGGTATTGTATTACACACCAGATTTTGCCTATGTCGATCCTGAAAACAACTGGTTTTCAATAGATATTGAAATAGATGAACCATACACCCCACGCCAATATCCTAACAATTCTCCGTTGATACCAACTCATTGTATAGGTCAAGACGATAACCGTAACTACTTTTTTCAACAGCATGACTGGTATGTAATTCGTTTTAGCGAAAGACAGGTATTTCTTTATCCTGAAAGTTGCTGCAAAGTGATAGCTCAACAGATTTATACATTTACAGGTAACGAATCAGTTTTAAGGCAGTTTGATAAGATTCCCGACTTACAGTCAGAACCATTGTGGACAGAAGATAATTCCATCAATAAAGCCGAAAGACAAGAGAGATTAAATTATAGGCAAGTCATGCCATCTGGCCGTCCCAGCCTCACAATCAGAGAATTTCTGGAAAACGAAATGCTGAAAAGAGCTAAAAGGGATTGAAGTGCGATTGCTCTTTGGTATAATCAAAGAATCCCGATCGCGCACAACCCAATGGAATCTCTATCCAATAATTGGGATGAACTTGCTAAAATCTTAGAACCTATTCATATAAGTCTCCTCGCACCCCAACATCTAGAATCCTGCAATTACAAAATACGCGGTTATTGGGATAGCAATAAGTTTTATGAAGAAATAGCTTTCATTCATCCTATCTGTGCTGAGTTAATCGCCCGATCGATCGGCACAAATATCATCAACAATCATCCCACTTCTCACTGGATTAAACTTAAATTTTTACTCAAAGCTGATTTATCTGCTGGCGAAAACAACCTGGTGAGTGATAATGGCGATGATGAAATTGGCGAACTGACTCTGATTTTAGATGGCAATCTGAAAGTGATTGATGAAAACTGGCTGATTGATATCGAATCCCCTTTTGTTGTTGCCAAAATTCAGCCAGTTTGCAGCATTCTGCCTAAAGTGCGTGAAGGGTAGCTATCCCGTCGGGAATCGCACTTTCACCTAAACCTTAACCGCTGTCTGCGCTCGAACTTCCATCAACTGCAAAGCTTTCGATGCCGCCTCAACTACCCCTGTCCACTCAGAAGATTTAATATAATCCTCATCCGAAACTTCTGTCCCCAACGCCTCAAATACTAAATCTATAGCCTGACAAACTGCTTCCATCAAACGAGCTTCTTTTTCATCTTCAATAATTACTCCGATCGCCGCATCAGGGTTTTCTGCCAACACAGTATCGTCGTAAAGAAAATGAACCGCCTCATCAAAACTGTCGGACTCAATTCCGGGCGGATAATCGCTTTCTAGCCAAGCTTTATGTTGATATTCTCTATCTGCCAAACTGCGGAGAGTTTCTAACAACTCCTCTCTCATTTTCGGATACTTTACCATACAACTTTTTCCTTGACTAAGGTGCGTACCAGGTTTGCCATTGCAACCATTCATCTAAAGGGATGTGAGCTTCTGTGGGATTATTTTTGATGCTACCTGCGATGGGTTGACCATTTTTACCGATAACTTGACCGTCTTTTCTAAGAATAACGTGGTCTATCTGCTGAGAAGGAAAACGACTATCTGCATCCCCTTTGTCAATCCTCACGCCATTTCCCTGATTTGCTGGATCTCGCCACCGCCAACCTGGTTTCTTTTTGTTTGGCTGTGCATCGCCCCAGGATTCGGGTATTTTCTGGCTGGCTGCTTCTGGGACTGTCCAATCTTGACTTGAAATCACCTCGCACCTGGTTTATGCTTAATCTTGTTCCTATACAGCAATTTTAGCACAGAGTATATATTGACCTCCAATCATTTACAACAACAAATATGAGCATTAACCATAAACTTAAGAACATATTGACAGAATTACGATCGCACTTCGAGCAACTTTACGGCGATCGCCTCACCCAAATGGTACTCTACGGTTCCCAAGCGCGAGGCGATGCAGATCCCGACTCAGATATAGATGTTTTAGTAGTTCTCAAAGCGCCAGTTCAAGCAGGGGTCGAAATTGATAGAACTCTTCAGATTGTAGCAGATTTGTCGCTGCAAAATGATGAAGTGATTAGCTGCCAGTTTATGGACGAACAGCGATTTACGCACTACAACGGGCCTTTATTGAGGAATATTCGTAAAGAGGGAATAGCTTTATGAAACCCGAAAAATTAGAATACCTAGATACCCGACTTCTTGAAAAAGTCGGGTATCTAAAAATAGCACTTACGCGCGCGGGCCAGAAACCGGGTTTTTTTAGGAAAATCTTTCGTTCCAACCCACAGATTAGGTGAAAAACCCGGTTTCTTTGGGCGCAGTGCATAAGTCCTGTCAAACAAGAACACCGCCCCTACAAATTAATGACCGCCCGCCGCCCCAGCCGCCCGTTTGAAAGCCTCATCCAACACTTCCGAAAGCGTCGGGTGCGTGTGAACTCGGAATGCTAAAGTGTTCACAGAATCCCGCTGGGCGATCGCATTTGCCGCCTCCTGAATCAAATCCGAAGCGTGCAAACCGAAAATGTGAACTCCCAACAATTCCCCAGTATCTTTCCGGTAAATCACCTTAGCCATACCGTCGGTTTCACCCTCCGCAATAGCCTTAGAATTTCCCTTAAAATAACTCTTGACAGAAGCGACCTCAAACCCTTCGGTTTTTCCTAACTCCTTCGCCGCAGGTTCATTCATTCCCACATAGCTAATTTCTGGGTGAGTAAAAGCCGCCGCTGGGATACTCAAATAGTCAACTTCGCGAGTGCGGCCGCAAATATTTTCGACGGCGGCAATTCCTTGAGCAGATGCAGCGTGGGCTAACATCATTTTGCCATTAACATCGCCGATCGCCCACAAATTCGCGATCGGTTCTCCTGCTACCAAAACCTGCATCTTATCGTTAACTGGGATATAACCGCGCATCGTTTCGACGCCAACTGTTTCTAACCCCAAATTCTTGCTGACGGGAACTCGACCAGTTGCTACCAAACAAGCGTCAACTTCCAAAATTTCCACAACTTCTTTAGTTTTGAAATCAGCTAATTCAATAATTACGGGCGAACCAGGAATAATTTTCTTAGCCAACAAACCAACTTTTGTTTCAATATCGCGCGGTGCAATCAAAACTCGTTCTGCTAATTTAGCAATATCCGGGTCAAAAGTTGGCATCAATTGATCTAGAGCTTCAATCATCGTAATTTCGCAGCCGAGGGCTGTGTAAATATCCGAAAACTCCAAACCAATATAACCGCTGCCAATAATTGCGATCCACTTCGGTAGAGATTCCAATCTGACAGCATCATCGCTAGTAAATACAGTTTTGCCGTCAATTTCTATCCCCGGAGGGACGAAGGGAATTGAACCGGGGGCGAGAATAATATCCTTGGCGGTAATAGTTTTCTCGCCTTTGTCGGTTTCGATCGCAATTTTTTGAGCAGCGGCAATTTTGCCCCAACCTTGGATGACATCGACGTTCAAACGTTTGAGGCTGTTTGTCAAGTCGCCCCGCAGTTTGCTAACAATAGTATTAGCGTGATTGGCGATCGCCCCTCGATCGAAATCCACACTTCCCAACTGAATTCCCAAAGTCTTGAGATGGTGGGCATTCCGCATATCCCGCACCCGCCCGGAAGCCGCCAGCAGCGCCTTGGAGGGAATGCAGCCGCGGTTGACGCAAGTCCCGCCCATGTCGCCTGCTTCGATAATTGCCACTTTCAGCCCGCAGCTAACCGCGTGTATGGCGGCCCCGTGCCCGCCCACGCCGGCGCCGATAATTGCTAAATCGTAATCAAATCCTTGAGTCACCTTAAAATCTCCTAATGCCTTTGAAATCTTAGGACTCAAGCAAAAAACACCGTCTGTCCGTCCTTTCGAGGTGGTGCGTTGCGATCGCAACCTTTGAACAGCGGTAATAGTTGCATAAGTCCTGTGTCCTTATTCTCGACTAGACTAGGGTTAATTAGACAGTAACTGAGATTTTTTTAGGGTCGATTATGTTGAGCTGGCTGTGCGCCAAGTCTCAAATCACCCTGTCGGCGGGTGTAAAGTTAAGTACAGATTGATGGCTGACAATGCGTAAGCCGTGTCAACTGAAAGTCAAATGCAGTGTCGGTCTACTGTTTGACGATAGGGCCCAGATCCCCCCTAGCCCCCCTTAAGAAGGGGGGAACAAGAGGCGATCAAAGTTCCCCTTGTCAAGCCCTTCTTAAGGGGCGGACAGGATTCTTCTCAAAGTCCCCCTTCTTAAGGGGGATTTAGGGGGATCTCGCAAGAGGATAAAAGCGAAATTTCTCAAGGATTTTAGTTGATTGAGGTTTTGATGTCTAATATCTGCACGTGCCGGTGGGCAGAGTTTCTAGGCAAGTTTTGAAGTCTATGGAGTGGCTTATGATGGATGAGGATGATTTGAAAGATTCACGCCGGGCCTCGGCTCAAGCTTTTTTTCAGTCCCTGGATGAATTGTTTGATTATATAGAAGCTTCCAACCCAGAAGCAGCACAGCCTCAGTCTCCGTCGCCTCAAGCTAAGCCTGCGAGTGAGTCTGCGAGTCCGCCGAAGAAGGCTAAAGCTAAGAAAATTAATTTGTCGGATTTTGAAGATGCGATCGCAGATTTGGAACAGTTTATCCAGAATAAGCGCCAGAATCGCCCGGAATCTAATCAATAGTGCGACACGTTTTAATTAATCATATCCGGCAAATGACGGATGATATAAGCTGGCGGACGATCGCCCTGGCTGGATTTTGCCGGAGTTTGCGATCGCGCCAGCGGTTATACCGTGGTTAGTCTTGGTCTATGGATAGGCGATTTAGGCGATCGGTGTTTTGTCGATCGAGCTTGACGAGCACAAACAGGATCTTGAGTGTTAACTCGCTGGCGGTGTTAATTGTTCCTTCTGGAACTTTGCCAGCCACAAAGGAACCGATACCTACAAGATAGAGCAAAACACTGGTGATGATGAATCCACGGATTGCCAGAGAATAGGAATGAGCTTGATGCAAAAGTTCTTGTTGAGGAGTGCGATCGATTGTGCTAGAATTATCGCAGGACAATAGTTGGTTAATATTTAAATGATTATTAAACATTTATCTTGCTGGAAATCTACAAGCATATTGCAGATTAACGATCGAATAAATATTATTTGCTGATAATAATTATGGGGCGATCGCTTAGAGTTTCTCCAGGGTGCATTGAACAAGTCCAATCGGCTGTAGTGATGAGGGGCTTTGCGAGTAAGGTGGATTTGGCTGAAACATTGAGATTATCCCGATCTACTGTCACGAAATTTCTGGCGGGACAACCTGTTGATTATCGAAATTTTGTTGAAATTAGCGAGAAATTGGGGTTTAAGTGGAACACCATTGCCACTCTAGAAATAACAAATCCTCAGTCACCTCAGCCTAATTCACAACAAATCTTTGAGGAAACTTCTTCGTTTATAACTGGGAATCCCATCACCCATCCGCGCTGCTTCTTTGGACGCGAGAAAGAACTCAAACGCCTATTCAATTTGCTCAAACGCCTTCCATTGCAAAATGCGGCCATTATCGGCAAAAAGCGCAGCGGTAAAACTTCTCTACTGCAATACTTAAAAAACATTACCACCACATCAATAGAACAGTTACGTCCCAATCAAAAATCTGACTGGTTGCCCAATCCAGAAAACTATCGCTGGATATTCGTAGATTTTCAAGATTCGCGACTTCAGAATCGGGAAGGGCTGCTGCGATATATTTTAGAATCCCTGAAAATGGCAGTGCCTAATCCTTGCGACTTGGATAGATTTATGGATGTAGTTAGCCGTAATTTACATCAGCCGACAGTCATCTTACTAGACGAAATTGGTGTCGGTTTACAACGCTGTCCGGAATTAGATGATGGATTTTGGGAAAGTTTGCGTTCTTTAGCAACCAACCAAACAAATGGGAATCTAGGGTTTGTTTTAGCTGCTCCTGAATCACCGATTGAATTAGCGACTAGCACCGGACATAGTTCGCCTTTTTTCAATATTTTTGGATATACTACAACTCTGGGAGCTATGACTGAAGAAGAAGCACGGGAGTTGATAGCCAGTTCGCCCATTCCTTTTCCCGATGAGGATGTCGAGTGGATTTTGAATCAAAGTGAATGCTGGCCTCTGCTGATGCAAATCCTGTGTAGAGAACGATTATTTAGTCTGGAAGATGGGGAAACAGGGGATAATTGGCATGAAGAAGGTTTGCAACAGATAAAGCTATTCGCTCATTTTAAAAAGTAAATGCCGTGAGAACTAATTTGCCTCTAAAGCTGAATCATTTACTCACCTTTTGCTACTAGATGGTGCTAGAAATAAGCTAAGCTATCGCGCAGTTAAGTTGGATAATTTTGAGGCTGAAACCGCCTCTTGCCTCTAGGGGGCTGGCAATCGGTCTTGCGGAGCCAATTTATGCAATAATTTCATTGTTAACAATAAGTCAGTCACAAGTCAGTCACAAGTCAGTCACAAGTCAGTCACAAGTCAACTTCATAAACTTTTAAGTCAGTCACGTCTAAATGTATAATACAAATATGTATTAACGAAAACAGACTGTATTCGTTTAAAGCGGTGTAATCGTGTAAAACAAAAAAGCCAAGTAAGTTGTCACCTTACTTAGCTGGTCTTGATTACAAAAAGTAGTTCAACGATTCACACTGTTGCTATTCATGCTTGTCGTCATCCTTGCCCTTGCTCCTATCCTCCATAGGCATGAGTAATTGGATGATAACGGGAAACACGACTGGATCATTAAAAGGTACGTCATTCAAGATGGCGCAAATCACCACTGCAACAATTAACAGTGGTCGATAAAAATTAGCCATTTAGCTCTCCAATTGTTCAAAAGTTTAATCAAAGCTTCTGAACGGTAGCTTAACGGTAATGTTCAGGGGGAGCGTGGGTGTCCAGAGTCTAAAGGTACTGGGCACTCTATTCTCTTTTTCCCTAACGCAAATCTAACACAGCAATTTTAGCGAGCTGCATTAATTTATTGCCAGCTCATATTTTAATGTTTTATGTATTTGCACTCATTTGTGCATTTTTACTTATATTTTTTGGATATACTAGCTATCGGCGATCGTCCGATCGGCTAACAAAGATTAAACAGGATGTACAAAGGCTAGAAATCTGTGCAGACGTAACAGCCATAAGTAACGCTCACCGCAGTATATCGATCGGCGAACCAAACAGTCAAGTCAGCACCATACTCAGTAGCTTCAGTTATATCAGCCAAGACGTAGATGCAGCCCTCAACCAGAAAAGTCCTTACAACCAGCGTTTAGCTCTCAGTTCGGTAGCAGAAAAATTAAACAATTTAATACGAGAATTCACCCGCAGCAGCGATAAATATTCTGTTCGTTTTCGCCCCATTGCTACCAATTGGTCGGAAATAGTCACCAACCATATACGAGAACTAGCAGAAGCAGTCGAACTTCGCCAAGAAATTGACAGCCCTTATATCATCGGCGTACCCCTGACAGAACAGCAGGAAATCTTCACCGGGCGTACTGATATCGGCACGCGCATCGAGCAATTACTCCTAGACCGCCGCCGCCCACCCTTGCTACTGTACGGTCAACGGCGCATGGGCAAAACTTCCCTACTCAACAACCTTGGACGCTTGCTACCGAGCAATATTATTCCCATGTTTGTAGACTTGCAAAGCCCAGTTTCATCAGCAAGTGATTCTGCTGGGTTTCTCTACAATATCGCTAGGAGTATGACAAACTCAGCGAAGCGCCAAAGCGCGTTAACTCTCCCATCTCTCGATCGCGAAACACTGCAAGATGACCCTTTCACCCGCTTTGATGAATGGCTGGACAAAGTAGAAGCAGCCCTAGCACAAAATATTGCCCTGCTTGCCTTAGATGAATTCGAGGCGCTAGATGATGCCATCAGAAAAGGACGTTTCGACGAGCAAGATGTTTTGGGAATGTTGCGTCACCTAATTCAACATCGTCCCCGATTCAAAGTAATGCTAGCTGGCAGTCATACAATAGAAGAATTTCAGCGTTGGGCCAGCTATTTAATCAATGTCCAAGTCATTCATATCAGCTATTTGAAGGAACTTGAAGCGCGTCAACTAATTGAGCAACCCGTCCAAGATTTTACCCTGCGCTACGAACCGAATGCGGTCGATCGAGTTTTGCAACTCACGCGCTGTCACCCTTTCCTAATACAACTCCTCTGCGCTGAAATTGTCGCCCTCAAAAACGAGCAAGACCCCTCTATCCGCCGACTGGCAACTTTAGCTGATATCGAAGCAGCAATCCCAGCAGCTTTAAGTGTTGGCAGTTTCGTCTTTGCCGATATTCAAAACAATCAAGTAGATGCGGCAGGATTAGCTATTTTGCAGTTTTTGGCTGCACAAGGGGAAGGGGAAATCGTGAGCCGGGAAACTATTTTGCAAGAGTTTACTGATGATTTTGATGCTGTCGGTTTGCTTCTGCAACGGGAGTTGATTGAGGAAGTTGGTGATGGTTATTGTTTTCAGGTTGAGTTGATGCGGCGCTGGTTTGCACGGGGTGTTAGATAGTACGCGATTTTAGGGATTAGTAACCTATTTCGGTCATTGCGAGGAATGTTAGTTTTCGCCAATCGTTCCTCTCTTCGGACAACCTCTAACCCAAGCGTATTGTTTTTATATCATTTCCGGTTGCATCGGAATTATGTAGTGCGAGCGTCTCGCTCGCGGCCTGAATCGTGAGCGAGACGCTCGCACGCTCAACGATTCAAATATATATAGCCTTTCTCAAAAAGATGAGGTATAACTGACAGCTTATATCACCACTTAAGCCAAGAAGGGCTGAAGCCCAACAACGTACCTCATCTTTTAATAGCAATTTTTAAAAGTATTGCTACCAAACAATTTTTGGGTTTGTTGGCTCAAATATTGTCGCGGGTGTGCGTAGCTGTGAGATTTTCGATATTTTTTGGATACGATCTTTACTTTGACGCACCCTACAAATAATTTGTTCCTCGCAATGATAAAAAACTTTAATCCAACGGTATTCACCTTCAGAGTCCAGAGAGAACACCGCTGCCGTCCAACTACACCTTCACATATTTTGATAATTATTATACGTAAATTCACGTATCTTGACAATTATTTAAACTCTCCTCTACGTATGTGGAAAACCCGCTATTTGCATTGCTGAAAAATTTATCGGAAATTTATCCGGATCGCAGTAATTGACGATGAAACACTTCATATCGTGACCGATAACTATAAAGAAAGCCAAACTCTCTGGTTTTCAGTCACTTTTAATCGTTAATTACTATCAAAACAGAAGCTATGCCTACTCCATTGAATGGTTCTTTGGGTCAACCCACTAATTTCACCAGCGTCAATGACCTAATTACAAAATGGCCGACTGCTGCCCAGAATCAAGGTATCAAACTGTCTGGGATAGCTTTTGATGGCGTGGAAACTGATTACCTTAATCCTCAAGCGATCGCCAATCTCACCTTACCAACTAATGAAAATCCTAAAAGCTGGTTGAGTTATGGCAGTAGCCCTGGTATTGGTGTCCCATCTTCCTATGATGGTTGGTTCACCGACACCACTAAAATTAGAGCGGAAATCAACTATAATCCCAACACAAATCAATCTCAGGCGCTGAAGCTGAAATGGGCAGATAACCAAAATATCACTAGCGCCACGATCGACCTTAGCACCTTGGGTCCCAAAACTAGCCCAGGAGTTGGCGATCAAGGTAATGAAGTTGGTTTGCTACAAATCTTTAATAATGGGACTCTGGTACCGGCCAGCAATTTTACGATCACTCGTCTCAACGCTCCGATCGCTCCAAAAGCGATTACTGCGGGTGCAGATGGAGTGACTTTCACTGGCGATCGCACCGATGGCAGTTTCCAATTCAAGATAGAAGCCAAGCCTCTCACCAACACTGCTTTTGACGAACTGCGGTTCTCCGCCAAACCCTACGATAGCCCCACCGCTGCCTACACCGCCACCTCTTTCAAAGACGATAGTTCCGACTACCTGGTGCGGAAGATTGACTATCAAGGCACGGCAAATCAGCCTAGCCTTCAGTTTAGTGCCCCAACCTTCAGCGTCAACGAAAACGGGACAGCGGTTGCAGCCGTAACCGTGACGCGCACGGGTGGTAGCGAGGGCGCAGTTTCAGCTACTGTGAACTTGACCAATGGAACTGCAACAGCGCCTGGTGATTACAACAATGCTGCCATCCCTGTCAATTTTGCCGCTGGGGACACAGCACCCAAGACTATTACCATTCCCATTGTCGATGACACCTTGGTGGAAGGTACCGAAACAGTCAAGTTAACTTTGGGCAGCCCTACAGGTGGTGCAACGATTGGGACGCAAGGCACTGCCACTTTGAGCATCATAGACAATGACACTCTCCCTCCGAGCACCCTGCAATTTAGTGCTCCTACCTTTAGTGTTAACGAAAATGGCACGGCCGTTGCAGCCGTGACAGTCACTCGTACTGGCAGTAATACCGCAGCAGTTTCAGCTACTGTGAACCTAGCCAATGGTACTGCTACAGCCCCTGGTGATTACAACAATGCTCCCATCCTGGTCAATTTTGCCGCTGGTGATTCTGCATCCAAGACTATTACCATTCCCATTGTCGATGACACTTTGGTGGAAGGTACCGAAACAGTCAAGTTAACTTTGGGCAGCCCGACAGGTGGTGCGACGATTGGGACACAAGGTACTGCGACTTTGAGCATCGTAGACAATGACACTGCCCCTGCGAGCACTCTGCAATTTAGTGCTCCTACCTTCAGGGTTAGAGAAGATGGCGTACCGATCGCAGCCGTGACAGTCACTCGCACTGGTAGCAGTACCGCAGCAGTTTCAGCCAGCCTCAACTTGGCCAATGGTACTGCTACAGCCCCTGCTGACTACAACAATGCTCCCATCCTGGTCAATTTTGCCGCTGGCGATTCTGCACCCAAGACGATCAATATTCCGATCGTCAACGATACTTTGCTCGAAGCTACCGAAACAGTCAATTTAAGTTTGGTTAACCCGACAGGTGGTGCGACGATTGGAACGCAAGGTACCGCCCGTTTGGACATCGCAGACAATGACAGCAGCCTGCAATTTAGTGCTCCTGTCTTCAGCGCCAACGAAGATGGGACGGCCATTGCAGCAGTGACAGTCACTCGCACAGGTGTAGCCTCTGGTGCAGTCTCAGCCACTGTCAGCTTGGCCGATGGTACTGCTACAGCCCCTGGTGACTACGGCAATACTCCGATCCTGGTGAATTTTGCCGCTGGCGACTCCACATCCAAAGTCGTCAATATTCCGATCGTCAACGACACTTTGGTAGAGGGTACCGAAAATATCCGCTTAACTTTGGGTAGCCCGACAGGCAATGCCACAATCGGGACGCAAAGTACAGCCACTTTCAACATCATAGACAATGACACTGCCCCTGCGAACACTCTGCAATTTAGTGCTCCTACCTTTAGTGTCAACGAAGATGGGACAACAAGCGCAGCCGTGACAGTCACTCGCACTGGTAGCAATACCGCAGCAGTTTCAGCTACTGTGAACCTAGCCAATGGTAGTGCTACAGCCCCTGCTGATTACAACAATAGTCCCATCCTGGTCAATTTTGGTGCTGGCGATTCTGCACCCAAGACGATCAATATTCCGATCGTCAACGACACCTTGGTAGAGGGTACCGAAACAGTCAACTTAAGTTTGGTTAACCCGACAGGCGGTGCGACAATTGGAACGCAAGGTACCGCCAGTTTGAACATCCTAGACAATGACAGCAGCCTGCAATTCAGTGGCTCCAGCTTCAGTGTCAACGAAGATGGAACCCCCATCACAACCGTGACAGTCACTCGCACTGGCAGTAGTGCTGGTGCTGTGTCAGCCACCGTCAGCTTGGCCGATGGTACTGCGATCGCCCCTGGTGACTACGCCAATACTCCGATCGCTGTCAATTTTGCCGCTGGCGACACCACACCCAAAACGGTCAATATTCCGATCGTCAATGACACTCTGGTAGAAGGTAACGAAACTGTCCGTTTAACTTTGGGTAGCCCGACAGGCAATACCACCATTGGCACCCAAAGCACAGCCACTGTCAACATCGTAGACAATGACAGCAGCCTGCAATTTAGTTCCCCTACCTTTGGCGTCAACGAAGATGGAACGCCCGTTGCAGCAGTGACAGTCATTCGTAATGGCAGTAGTGCTGGTGCAGTCTCAGCCAACGTGAATTTGACCAACGGTACTGCGATCGCCCCTGGTGATTACACCGGTACTCCGATTCCTGTCAATTTTGCCGCTGGGGACTCTACACCCAAAG
Organism: Microcoleus sp. PH2017_34_RAT_O_A; assembly: GCF_020737885.1. Lineage (NCBI taxonomy): Bacteria > Bacillati > Cyanobacteriota > Cyanophyceae > Oscillatoriales > Microcoleaceae > Microcoleus > Microcoleus sp. PH2017_34_RAT_O_A. The sequence goes on from NZ_JAEQDD010000002.1 coordinate 66,219, forward strand.
TCGTCACCATTCCCATTGTCAACGACGCTTTGGTAGAGGGTACCGAAACAGTCAATTTAAGTTTGGTTGGCCCGACAGGCAATGCCACTATTGGCAACCAAAGTACCGCCACTTTGAACATCTTAGACAATGACAGCACCCTACAATTTAGCGATCCTACCTTCAGGGTTAGAGAAGATGGCGTACCGATCGCAGCCGTGACAGTCACTCGCACTGGCAGTAATATTGGTGCAGTCTCAGCCAGCGTCAACTTGGCTGATGGTACTGCTACAACCCCTGCTGACTACACCGGTACTCCGATCCTTGTCAATTTTGCTGATGGGGACAACACACCCAAGACGATCGATATTCCGATCGTCAACGACCTTTTGGTGGAGGGTAACGAAACAATCAATTTAAGTTTGGTTAGCCCGACAGGCAATGCCACCATTGGCACCCAAGGTACCGCCATTTTGGACATCGCAGAGAATGACAGCAGCCTGCAATTTAGTTCCCCTACCTTTAGCACCAATGAAGATGGAACACCCGTTGCAGTCGTGACAGTTACTCGCACTGGTGTTAGTACCGGTGCAGTCTCAGCCACCGTCAGTTTGGCAGATGGAACTGCTACAGCCCCTGCTGACTACGCCAATACTCCGATCTTGGTCAATTTTGGCGCTGGGGACACCATACCCAAAACAGTCAGCATTCCCATTGTCAACGACACCTTGGTAGAGCCTACCGAAAATCTCACCTTAACTTTGGGCAGCCCGACAGGCAATGCCACGATTGGCACCCAAAGTACCGCCACTTTCGACATCATTGACAATGACAGCACCCTCCAATTTAGCGCCCCTACCTTCAGGATCAGAGAAGATGGCGTACCGATCGCAGCCGTGACAGTCACTCGCACTGGTAGTAGTGCTGACGCAGTTTCAGCTACTGTGAACCTCACTAATAGAACTGCGATCGCCCCTGGTGACTACGCCAATACTCCGATCGCTGTCAATTTTGCCGCTGGGGATTCTACACCCAAGATCGTCAATCTTCCCATTGTCAACGACACTTTGGTGGAGCCAAACGAAACTATCAATTTAAGTTTGGTCAACCCGACAGGAAATGCGACGATTGGAGGGCAAAGCACAGCCATTACGACGATCGTAGACAATGACAGCACCCTGCAATTTAGTGCCCCTTTCTTCAGTGTCAACGAAGATGGAACGCCCGTTGCAGCAGTGACAGTCACTCGCACTGGCAGCGATCTCGGTGCAGTCTCAGCTTTTGTCAACTTGACCGATGGTACTGCTACAGCCCCTGCTGATTACAGCAATGGTTTGATCGCTGTCAATTTTGCCAATCGGGATTCAACACCCAAAACCATCACTATTCCCATTATCGATGACCTTTTCCCGGATGGCTTTTTCGTTCCGCTTGACGAAACTGTCAATTTAAGTTTGGTTAACCCGACAGGCGCCACGATTGGAACCCAAAGTAGCGCCGTTCTGACGATCGTCGATAATGACTCAGAATTTGGGAATAGAACGGCAAGTAGTCTCACTTTGACAAACGACGAGCTACTCAACGGTGGCCTGCGAAAGACTTCCAGCTTGTCTGGGGCTCCGGCGCAGGGAAGAGCAGATTTGGTGAACAAATCTATCGCCGACGAGCTACTGGGTGGCGGAATCGGAGCCTCTAATGTCGGGATTAATTCCAACTCAGTCTCCAACTTCGGTGTCGCCGATAGCTGGTTGAATTCACTCACAGACTCGAAGCTTAATCCTGGTTTCGTTGCGTTGAACAACCAATTTGCCTAAGTAGCTCTTTTGACCGAAGGACGAGCCCGCCCGGCCCCGGGCTACCGACACGGGGATAAGTCGGTGGCGGTTTCAACCGCCTTCAGTATTTGTGATACAATGGAACAGTAAGTAAGAATAACCATCTACGTGTTGAGACATCCTAGTTCTGAGAAATCCAGGCAACGGACATATCCGACTTCGATTCGGAACAGTTAAAGGGCAAATAATGGCAGGTTGTTGAGCGTACCGTATCTTTGGCATTAGTGATGGACTCCGAAAGCATAGAAAGCTAAAAGTATACGCAAAGCTTAGATTTATTTAAGCTGAGCGGGTAGGGGCGCTTTGATTTCGCCCTTGAAAGTTCGTATCTGGACTCTTCAAGAATCCCCGTCCCGGAGCGGGCTGGGGAGTATCAATAGCAATTTGCGTTAGTGGGTTTTAATCAAAAGAGGGTCCAAGCCCAATTATGTGCCTCTACGGTATGTAGTTGGGATGCGAGCTCTCTAGCTAACTCAACTACGTACCTTAAATGCCAAGATCGCTAAAGCGCAACTACGTACCTTAAATGCCAAGAGCGCTGAAGCGCAACTACGTACCTTAAATGCCAGGAGCGCTGAAGCGCAACTACGTACCTTAAATGCCAGGAGCGCTGAAGCGCAACTACGTACCTCTACGGTATGTAGTTGGGATGCGAACCCTCTAGCTAAGGAATCACAATTAAATAACTTCCACTCTTGAAAGTGGGATGGGCGTCCCGCCCGTCCCGGAAAGACGGGCGGGACGCCCATCCCACAATAATAATTAAAATTGTAAGTTATTTAATTTGCGATCCTAACTCAACTACGTACCGTAGAGGCCAAGAGCGCTGAAGCGCAACTACGTACCTGTTTTTTAAAGAGCGCTGAAGCGCAACTACGTACCTTAAATGCCAGGAGCGCTGAAGCGCAACTACGTACCTCTGCACAACTGAGATGCTATCGAATGTAAAATTAGTTGAATTTACTATTAATAGCTTTGTTTTTTGACTTTGACTGCTGCGGTAATTGCCTCGATCGCACTTCGATCGCCCCATCGCTCACAGCACTCAAAGGCAACTCGAATTCATCAATATCATTGCGGTACTTCACCGCAATATCAGCACCATTAATAATCGCCCCCAACAGCCGCGGCCCCGATTTGTGCGAATCCTCATCATCAGATTCCACCAACTGATCCGCAGCCTCAGACAACATACTAGCCAGAGTATAACCAGCCCGCGCCACCAAAATTATACCGTCCGTATAGGGTTCCAGCGTCAGCGCGTCGTTGCACTCGCTCAACGCCGGAGAATCCACTACCACAAAATCAAAGCGATTGCGAACATCCTCAAACAACCTCCGCATTTCGCTCGATTCCAGTACCGCCGAAGCCTGCCGCAAACTGCCCGGACTCGGCACGACATATAGGTTCTCTACCTCTGGAACCAACAAAACGCACTCGCTCATATTGCCGTAATAGTGCAAAGGTTCCACCGCCGCCAGAGGATCCGCAGCTATTTTCAAAGATTCCACATTAGAACCCGATCGCAAATCTGCTTCAATTAACAAAGTCCGTTTACCCGATCGAGCCGACGCAATTGCCAAATTGTAAGCACTAAAACTCTTTCCCTCCAAAGGCGCCGCCGAAGTCAGCAACACCACTTTTACAGGCTTTTCGCCAATTCGGCGTAAATTAGTCCGCAACCGCTCGTAAAACTCTAAATAAGGCGAATTGGGTTCCAAAGCCAGCGGCATCTCCTCCCCATAGGAATCAAACACAATCACTTCAGGCAAAACAGCCAGTATTGGCACCTCTTTTTCCACCAAAGCCGCCCGCACTTCTTCCCAACTGTAAAACTTCCCGTTGAGCATTCCCAACAAAAATATGAACCCGCCGCCCAGCAGCAATCCCACAAATCCGCCCACCGCCAGCATCACCGGCAAACCTTTCTTGTTTGGCGGAACGTCATCAATTTTGGGAGGCTGGGCGACTGTCAAACTCCCCGTTGTCTCAGCTCTCGCCGCCTCAGCATCTACCAAAGCCGCCTGCATCTTATCGTAGAGAGCTTTTTTCAGCGCCACTTGCTGGGCTAACCGCGCTTGTTCTAACTGCTTGTTGGGGATTTTCGCGTATTCCTGGCGCAATTGTCGTTCAGTGTTCTCTACTCCTTTGAGTTGTTCTTGCACCACATCCCGCTGCGTTTGTAAAGCAATCAAACTTTGAGCTAGCTGCTGTCTCGCCGGGTCTAAAGAAGAGTCTATCCGAATTCGATCGGCACTTCTGAGTGGAGCCGCCACCCCGTTCCCCCCGAGCACCTCCGATTGTCGCTGCTGTAACTGCTGCTCAAAAGCTTGTTTTTGTTTGAGCAATTCCACAATTTTCGGGTGTTCCTCCTGCAAGTCGCTACGCAGAATTTTGAGCTGAGATTCGATCGAAAACAGTTGCACTCGCAGTTGTGCAATAATTGGATCGGCAGACAGTGCTTGAGCCACGTAAGCTTGCTCTCCATTCAATCCCAAGCGTTCCTGCAAGCTTTTAATTTGAGCTACTATTGCTCCCAACTGCACCCGGAGTTGCCGCTGCTGCTGTTCGGTGGCGATAATCGCTTGCGGCAAAGTACCGCTCTGAACTGCTAAAATAGAAGTTTCTTCTCGTTTTTCGTAGGATTCAAGTTTTGCTTCCACCTCTCTGAGTTCCTGAGTTACTTTCGGCAAGCGTTGGTTAATTTGGGCGATCGTTTTTCGGACGCTGAAATTATTAGAATTTTCGCTGTAAATCACCATTTCGTTCATCAACGCCTCTGCTCGCTTTTCTGCTTTTTGGCGATCGGCATTTTTGTACGATACTTGAATCAAAGCACTGGGGTCATTACTCTTGGTCGGCATCTTGATCTCCACGCCGTCTTTCAGCTTTTTAGTCAATATTTTTACTTTTTCGTTCAATTCTTCTGAATTTAGTTCTGCTGCTTGTTTATTTAATTTGTTTTCTGCTTTAATGAGTTTTTTGGCGGCTGCTTGGATGACCTGTTGATTGAGCAACTTATCTTTAGTTATTTCTTGTCCTTCCTGTTGAATCTTGGTAGTGGTTGATGAAAAAATCACGGTCGGCTTGCTGTAGGCCAGCGTACCTTTAGCAACGTAAACCGGCGCCTGATTTGGCTGCACGGCAACTACTCCGGACACGCCCACAGTCACCGCAAGAGTGGCTAGTCCCACCCACTTGTATTGGTCAAAAGCAATCAAATAACGTTTGACAACTGATAAAGTCATAACTATTTTAGATTTTAGATTTTAGATTTTAGATTGAAGAATTGCTAACTATAAATCCTAACTAAGTAGGTGATGGAAAAAAAACTATAGCCTTTTGAGCTCCCATCTGAGGTACCAGACGTGCATAATAGGGCATTGGCAAACAGGGCAAACAGGGCATTGGGCCAACAGGGCATTGGGCAAACAGGGCATACCTCATTTTTTTGAGAACCGCTGTAGTATCTTGTCTCGGCGGGTTTAGCTAACAGTCTTTGATAGAAGCGAGTTTACGAGTACAAAACCGCCTCTCCCTAAGCGTGTTTATGTGTAACAACCTACTGAATGACCAATGACCAATGACTGATTTTTGCGATCGGGGACAGCACTGCTGACTAATGACAACTGACAACTTACAACTGAGGGCTGGCACGGGGTACAGCCCCTACCAACTAACAACCAACAACCAACAACTAACAACAACTAACAACTAACCACTAACAACTAACCACTAACAACTAACCACTAACTACCTATTATTATTGTTGTTGGATGGCCCAAACAGATTGTTTACCCCATTTCTCAACTGCTCAAAAAACAGAATAAATCCCAAAGTATCCCGGAATGGTCGAGTAAAGGTATTGAGAACATAACCAATACGCTCTACCAGATTCCGACCAATCACAATCACATCATTATCTTCCAGCATCGGGTTCTGAGAAACATTGCCCTCCAAAGCAGCTTTTGCATCTATCTTGCGGTTGATTGCTCTACCTTGCTTTTGGTCGAACCGGATCAAGGCCATTTTCCGCAAATCAGCCAGATTCACAGGCAAGTTGTTGATAGCATCCAAAAACTTGCTGCCATTTTCTAGGTAAAACGAGGTCAAACTACCACTAGCGTAACTCAAAACTCGAACGTAGATCTTGGGCTTCATCAGCGTAGAACGCGCCACCAAAGCTTTGTCGTAGTCTAGGTTTTTGATACTAGCGTCCAATTCTGGGATGACAATCACATCTCCCGAGGCCAAAGGAAAATCAAACAAATCGTTAGCCTTTGCTAAGGGAGTGTAGAGGTCGAGGGGTTGCTCCACCGAGGAGCCATCCACCAGCGTCCGTCGCACTCGCACGGCTCGTAAATCGGCTTTTCCCGTGACTCCCCCCGCAATCGTCAAAGCGGCGGAAATTCGACCTGAACCCGCCGGAAGCGTGTAAAAACCAGGTTTGCTGACTTCTCCGGTGACTGTGATTTGAACGGGGACAGCGGCAGCGGCTAGGCTGTATCTGGATGCTAAATCTCGATCGGACTTGCGATCGGCTGTAACCTGTTTATACGGTACGACGATCGCATCTCCATCTTCCAAACGCAAATCCGGCGGAGCAATACCAGTTTGCAGCGGCGTCAAAATATCAACAACTTGCTCAGCCACAGCACCACCCGGCAAAGTCCGCCGCACCCGCACCGCCCGCAGTTCAGCCGTCGGAGTCGTCCCAGCAGCAGCAGCCAAAGCCGCCGGAAGCTGCGGAGTTTGCAGCGGATAAAAACCAGGCCTGGCCACTTCCCCCGTCACCGTCACCACTACCGGGCGCTGAACGAGCAAAGCAGCCGAGACTTGAGGATTTTTGATAAATTGAGTAAAGCGCTCGCGGAGGCGCTGCTGTGCTTCTTCGACGGTAAGGCCGCGCACATTTACTGTGCCGATTAGCGGCAGTACAATTACCCCTTCAGGGCTGATTGCACCCGTAAAATTTAGCTCTGGAAAGCGCTGAACTTGAACGGAAATCTGGTCTCCCGGGCCCAGGCGGTACGGCCGATTCCGAAAAGCTGGGTTAATTTCCCTGTTGAAATTAGTAGGTGGCGGTGGCGGTACGCGCAGTGGCTGTGGCGGCACAAGTCGCTCAGAACTAGGAACAACAGATTGGGCTAAAGCCGTTTCTGAAAAAACCTTGCCGTTAAAGCCCCACAATACAGCAGCGAAAGATAGAGTCCAAGCACTTGAATACAGGCCAGCCAAGGAAAAAGCGACGCGATTTCTAATTATGAATTTATCCGGCATTTTGAAATAATAAAAAAGGGTAATATTTTCAATGTTTCGCTGTTTTTTAAGTTTCATCTCCGCAATTCTCAACTATAAATATCTACTCTTGATACCAAATTCGTTTAACTTTTCCTCTTGATTCTTCTAGCCCGCGGAGGCGGTCTTTGTTTGTGTAGAAGCGATTTCAATCGCCCTCTTGATTAAACTCAGAAAATTTCTGCCATTAATTGAGTCTGAACACTTTGGCCCAGAGATTCCAGCAGCGGTTCAACTATCTTAATATCGCCCTGCGGTTGGATGGGAACTATGATACTGACAGCAACCCAAGAGGCGCGGCGGTTCGACAGCCTCGCAATGCTATCTTCCCAAAACCAGCGGCTGGTTGCTGGAGAACCCCCATTAGGCCAAGCGTACCACTGCACGACAGCAAAAGTTTGTTGAGAAGTCCAGCTTCGGAAAAACCTCGTCTCGATAGTAGGTGAGGGCTTGTCGGATGTTGGCGCTAATTTAACTGTAAACCTCAAAGTGCGATGAGAATCTGTTTGCCACCGGTGAAATCCATCAATATCTAGCCATTCTACTTGCGGCTGGTTTTTGGGGGAATTTTGAGGCATTAGCAATAAAATGGCAATTGTTTGATGATTTTTAATTTCTTCAACTAACCATCTGTGTCCGCCAATTTGAAGGTTATTCTGGATGCGGATCACCTCCCAGTCAGGAAGTGTCATCCCGTGTTGGCGCAAACTTTTTAACTGCTTGAGGTTTGTAACTGTTGGCGGATTTGTCCAAGGCCACCTTCCCGTCGCGTAGCCAGGAATTGCTACTCCCGCAACCAGTACCAGCAAAAACACCAGTACCACAATTTTAGATACTTGGTAGCGCCGCAGTAGTTTCCGTGCTGAAATCATTTGTTTCATTAATCGGCAGGCTGGCTTGGGAAATACTTTTCCATCCCGTTGATGAGAAGTACCAATAAGCCTAGTATACAAGCAGAATACAAGTCTCCGCCCCATCCGGCGTGCAACCAAGTAAAAAGTCTCTCTCTGTCGGTTCCGTGAAAGTAAGTCAGCAAAGTGTTGCGGAGAATGTTGGAAGTGATGCTAATGATAGATGTGGCCACTAAAAACAAAATGCTTCTTTTTTGGGAACTCCAAACTCCCGTCCAATCTATCAAAATTAAGCTGACATAAAGACTGGTAAACAGCATTTTTAAGCCTGCACAGTGAGGGGCGACTTCGACAATGCGATCGTTTACGTACAGATAAATTTCTTCGATTCTCACGTTCAGACCGACTTTAATTAAGATCCAGCCTGATACTTGAGCAATGAAGTGCTGTAACGGCAAGGCGTAGGGTTCTATGAGGTAAGGAATGTGATTTGGCGAGGCAAAAAATACGAACAAAAGCGGCATTGCTTGCAATTTTAAGCCGGAAAATCCTTTTAAAGACAAGCAAATACTGGCTAGCATTAGTGGTAGAGATAAATTCACCAAATCGCTTAAGCGACTCAGATAAAAAAGCGTTGCTATTAACAGCAAAAAGCTTCCCAAAGGATGTGGCGAGTCGCCTAAGCGCCGCCAGCAGTTTCGGTTTGTCCAAGCAATATAAGCGGCGTAGGGTAAACCAATTATTCCGTGGCTGAAATATTCGTGTTCGATGCTGATGTTTTTGTTGAACCAGCCGTCGTACCAGTGTACTAGCAGGGGGGCGTAAAGCAGCACTAGGAGTACCGTGATACCTTCCCCCATGAGGTATCGCTTGAGAACAATGCGAATTCGGCGCTGGATTTGCATGGTTTGAGAAGTTTTGACATGGCCGCGCTGGATTCGCAACGCGAAAGCGATTTTGAACGGTGAGTTAAAGATTTGTTAATTCCCAACTCCAACGCTTTGAGATTTCTACTCTATGGCTTGCAACATCCTCACCATAACTTTTATAAACAATTAAGTAAATTAACTTAATTAAAGGTAAAATACCGATCGCTAAACAGTTTACTGTATATAGCCTTTTTCAAAAAGATGAGGTATGACTGACAGCTTATACAACCAGTTAAACTAAGAGGGCCCAAGCCCAACAACGTACCTCATGTTTGTGATAACCGCTATATGTCTTCTTCCATCTAGAGTATTGCGTCTTCCTTCAGTATTGCGTCTTTCTTCTGTCAACTGTCAACTCTTCCTACTGTCAACTGTCAACTGTCAACTGTCAACTGATTTCTCGATCGCCCTTACAACCTGCTCGATCTGAGTATTGCTCAATCCGGGATACATTGGCAAGGATAAAATTTGTTCGCACAGGGTTTCGGTGTGGGGGAAGTCGCCCGGATTGCCTAAGTTTTGGTAGGCTGGTTGCAGGTGGCAAGGTACGGGATAGTGGATGCCTGTTTGGATGCCTTCTCGGGTGAGATGTTCCTGAAGGGTGTTGCGGGCGATCCTCTTCGTTGGCGTAGCCCCCGTAGGGGAGGGCTTCCGTAACGGGCTTTTGTCAGTAATCTGGATTACGTAGAGGTGATAAATGTGACCTGTGCCGCTGTGATTGGCGATCGGTACAATGCCTTTGGGTTTCAGGGGTTCTAGTAGAGTATTGTAGTATTGAGCGGCGTCGGTGCGATCGCGATTCCATTTTTCCAAGTAAGGCAATTTCAAATTGAGCACGGCGGCTTGCAAATTATCGAGGCGGCTGTTGGTGCCGATTTCTGCGTGCAAATATTTGCTGGGTGCTCCGTAATTGCGGAGAGTTCGCATTTTTTGTGCGATTTCTGCATCGTTAGTAATTAACATCCCACCATCGCCAAAACAGCCGAGGTTTTTGCTGGGATAAAAGCTGAATGCTGCTGCTTTACCAAAGGAACCTGCACGGTATCCTTCTCTTTCGGCTAAATGGGCTTGTGCCGCATCTTCAAATATCATTAATTTGTGGCGGCTAGCAAAATCTAAAACTTCCCTAGGCGATACCATTTGACCGTAGAGGTGTACGGGGATAATTGCTTTAGTTTTTGAGCTGACTGCTGTTTCGGCTGCTGTGAGGTCAATCAGGGCGGTTTCCGGGTCACAATCTACCAGAATAGGTACTGCTTTGGCTTGAATCACACCAATTATAGTAGCGATAAATGTGTTGGCTGGGAGGATGATTTCGTCGCCCGGATGGATGCCACAAGCTTGGAGTCCAAGGGCGATCGCATCAGTTCCACAAGCCACTCCTACGCCGTATTTTACTCCAGAAGCTGCTGCAAAGGCTGTTTCAAATTCTGCCAGTGCTTCACCTAAAATAAAGTCTCCGTGCTGGATAATTGTTGCAAGTGTTGCTGCTATTTGAGATTCGATTGGTTGGTGTTGCAGGTAAAGGTTTACAAATGGAACTTTTGGCTGGCGACTGCTCATACATCGGAGGGAGAGTAATTATTTATATTAGCACTTAATTGCGGAGATATTTTATTTTTTTTAACCGCAGAGGGCGCAGAGATCGCAGAGAAAAAGAGGAATAGAGGAGAAAGCCGATCTCACTTTTCTGAGCTGTATATTAAATCAAGGTTTTTCGGTAAGATAGAATTAGATAATTTTTCGGCAATTGAGATCGATCGTGGAATACAAAAAACTAGGTAACAGCGACTTATTAGTATCTGAAATCTGTTTGGGTACGATGACTTACGGCCAGCAGAATACGGTTGCAGAAGCGGCTGAACAGCTCGATTTTGCGATCGCCCGAGGCATCAACTTTATCGATACGGCAGAAATGTATCCGGTGCCGGGAAAACCCGAAACTCAGGGCAAAACAGAGGAATATATCGGCGAATGGTTGGCGCGACAGCAGCGGGATAAAGTCATTATAGCTACTAAAGTGGCGGGGAGAAGCACTCGATTGAAGTGGATTAGGGAAGGGAAAAATCAGATCGATCGCCCAAATGTCGAAAAAGCCCTGAACGACAGCCTGAAGCGCCTGCAAACAGACTACATCGACCTCTATCAGATCCACTGGCCCGATCGCTATGTACCGCTATTTGGTGCGCCAGATTACGACATCGCCCAAGAACACGAAACCGTACCGATTTTGGAACAATTAGAGGTATTTGCTGACTTAATTAAAGCTGGCAAAATTCGCTATTTGGGTTTGAGCAACGAAACGCCTTGGGGAGTTTGCGAGTTTTGCGAATTAGCCGAAAAACACGATTTGCCGAAGGTTATTTCGATTCAGAATGCTTTCAGTTTGAGCAATCGGACTTTTCACATGAATTTGGCAGAAACTTGCAGATTTAAAAATGTGGGATTGATGGCTTACAGTCCTTTGGGTTTCGGACTTTTAACGGGTAAATATCTAAATGGAATCCCGGAAAATTCCCGACTGGCTTTGTTCGCAGGATTCGGTCAACGTTACGATAAAACTAATCTGAACGATGCCGTGAAAGCCTATGTTGAGATTGCGCGATCGCACGGTTTGAGTCCGGCGCAAATGGCTTTGGCTTATGTGCGATCGCGTTGGTTCGTAACTAGCACAATTATCGGTGCAACATCGATCGCACAACTTGAGGAAAATCTTAGCAGTTTGGAGGTGACTCTCGATCGAGATATCGTAGCAGAAATCAATTCGGTACACGCGAATTATCCCAATCCCACGCCGTAATCCTTATTAGTAGGTTGCGGTTAAGTGATATAGCCTCCGCTCGAATGACCGCAATCAGTAAGGTTCGTAGTGCGGACTTCAGTCCGCAGCCCAAACACAAAATGAAGGGCAATACGAACCGTTTTTGTTAAGGTTAAATCATATCATTTTCGCTGGAATCGCCATCCTAAAATTGGTTCGCTCGTTCGGATTTTATATCGTTTCCGGTAGCATCGGAATTATATATTTGAATCGTTCAGTGCGAGCGTCTCGCTCGCGATCCACTCGCGAGCGAGACGCTCGCACTACATAATTCGGATGCTACCGGATTTGATTTTATTCCTCAGGTGAATGCGGACTAAAGTCCTCACTACAGACCTTCAGAGCAATTGCTAATTGCCAATTATCAATTACCTAAGCGTAACTCATGTTACACCATAAGTGCTATAATTATTTCCCTAATGAACTTGATGGTTGCCCGATATTGGCAGCTCGATGATAAATTTTGTGCCGCAGTTTGGTGCAGTATCGCACCATAATTTTCCGCCATGCTTTTCAGCAATTATCTGATAGCTAATAGATAAGCCTAACCCGGTTCCCTTTCCCACTGGCTTGGTGGTGAAGAAAGGGTCAAATAGGCGCGATCGCACATTCTCTGGAATACCTGCACCATTATCGGCAAACACTATCTGCACTTGATTTGGTTCCGTGCGAGAGGTAGTAATGCAGATCGTGTTCGGGTTGGTGGCAATCTGATCGAAACTGCGCCCTCGGTTGCTCTCCTCCAAGGCGTCAATCGCATTTACTAGCAGGTTCATAAATACTTGGTTGAGTTGTCCTGCATAGCATTCTACCTGCGGCAAATCGCCATATTGTTTTACGATCTCAATGGTTGGGTGTTGTGCTGTCGCTTTGATGCGGTGTTGCACAATCATTAATGTGTTATCAATGCCTTCATGCAGATTGACAAACTTCAATTCTGCTTGATCCAGGCGAGCAAAATTGCGGAGCGAAATTACAATTTCCCGAATGCGATCGGAGCCTACTTGCATCGAATGCAGTACCTTGGTGAGATCTTCACTCAGAAAATTTAGATCCACATCATCTAGTTCTGTTTGCAGCGATTGGGGAGGGTTCGGATAGTGCTGTTGATATGAATTGAGCAATCGCAGCAGTTCTTGTGTATATTGATTGACGTATGTGATGTTGCCGTGAATAAAGCTAACTGGATTGTTGATTTCATGGGCTACGCCTGCTACCATTTGCCCTAGTGCTGACATTTTTTCACTCTGCACCATCTGACTCTGGGTACGATGCAATTCTTTCAGCGTGCTTTCTAATTGCTGCATTTGTTGGCTTAGTTGTCGATCGCGATTTGTTAGCTCTTGTGCCATAACGTTAAATGATTGTGCCAGAATCCCCACTTCATCTTCGTTGTTGACTGGAATGCGAGTCGTTAAGTCGCCTTGGGCTAATTGCTGGGTTGCTTGGGTTAGGCTTTGAATCCGACGCCCCAGAGATTGGGTGATGCGAAATCCCCAGAGTGTCACTCCCGTCACCAGGAAACTTCCCAGCAGCCCAAAGCCACCCACCACAAACCACAACTTTTGTTCTGCTTGTTCGGTTTGTATGACAGACTTGAGTACGGCGATTTTGAGGGTTGCGCGATCGAATCCTGGTAGCCCGATCGTTTTAATCAAGTAGTTTTCGCCTGCAATCTTTGCGACTTTAGGTAGAGATTCAGGCTGGGGAGCTTGCCAGGGTCGATCGCGATTAAGCTGTAAAGTAGAAGCAGTTATGCGATCGCCCTGGAATGCAACTAAGTGCATGGATGTGTTACCGCGAATTTGCTGAAGTAGTGCGTCGTCAATCGCACCCCCCACAACCAAACCAGCCAAAATTTGTGTAGAAGATTTGATCGAGATCAATCCCACCAGGGAGGGTACAGCCCCTTTTTCTGCCAGCAGAATGCCCGATAAACTTAGTCCAGCACGAGCCGCACGATTGATGGCAGTATCTTCTAATATTGCTTGTGTCAGTGCTCCCTGCTGCGAAGATACTAAGAGTTCACCATTTGTGTCTACGATTCTGATCAAATCCAGTTTTAAGGATGCCTGGATTGGTAACATGGTACGGAGCAATAAAGGGCGATCGCCCGCAGCAACGGCCCTGATTACATTCCTGTCCTCGCTCACCCAACGAGCTTTTAAGTAGAGCAATTCTTGCTTTTGCTTCAGATCTTGTTGGAGTAAAGTAGCCCTATCTTCTATCTCCTTGTGCGCCGTTTGTTCTAAGTTCTTTCTGGCAAAATAACCAAAGCCCAGGGTTCCGAAAGTCCACAGGCTAACGAATGCCACCAACAAAGGAGACAACAGCTTGACTGAGATTGGGAGTCGCACATATCTGAAGCCCTGTAACATATCTACTTCAACCTAGGATTGAGTGTAGCTAAAACCATGTAGTGTCAATTTAAACGTCAAGTTGTTTAATAAATCTAGCTTACCGCGCACTCTCGATACCAGTAAATATTCCTTAAAAAGGGGGAATCGATCGTCTAGTCCCTTCTTAACAAAGCTGGATAGAGAAGGATCGAGAAGATTGTTAACTCATCAGTAAGCTGACACTAGGTTCGCAGCTCAAGTTGATGCTATTTACTAACAACAAACCCAGACTTCTCCAAAGCAGTGGTTCCTGACGGGCTAAAAATGTATTTAATCAGTCCTTGAGTAGACTCCGAAGCATTTTTATGCCAAAGAATTTCGATCGGGCGTACCATTTGATATTTGCCTGCTTTGACATTTTCGGCTGTAGGCTCAACATTGTTGAGACTAAGACGGTTTACGGGTAGTTTATGGGAAATGGCGTAAGCCAGGGAAAAAGTACCGATGCTGTAGGGAGTGCTTTGAATCGCCTCGATTAATTCTCCTTCTTTGCGGAACACTACTGCTTGCGGTGAACTCTTCAAATCTTTTCCGAGATAGTGTTTGCGGAGGAGGCGTTTGGCAGATTCATCTTCTGGGCGATCGAGTACCACAATCTTAGCATCGGGCCCGCCCAGTTTTTTCCAGTTGGTCAAGGTGCCGCTGTAAATGGCTTTGAGGTCTTTAGTGGTCAGGTTTTTCACCCCTTTGACGCTGGGATGAGTAGCAACGAGAAGGGCATCGTGGGCGACTTCACGAAACTCTAATGTGCCATCATTTTCCTCGGGCTTTAATGTTTTAGAAATTGCACCAATATCAATAAGTTGTTGTTTGACTCCTGCAATCACTGTTTCAGATTGTCCCGGCTCTAACTGAGTAATTTTGGTGTTTTGGGAGGTGGATTCATAATTAGTCGCTAGCGTCTGAATCACACCTATTGTGCTGCTTGAACCTCCGATTTTGAGCGAGGCATCAGTTGGCGCTGCTGCCGTTGCAACCGTTGTAGCCGTGGAGGTACTGGCGTTTGTTGAGCAACTGGGCAAGCCAAAAAGTGCGATCGCGCCTAAAGTCAGGATTAATAAATTCCGTTTCATAGTATACAATTATTGGGTAATATTGTCAGCTTGCTAAATTTTTCATCAAACCAAACAGCAATCATTTTTTTGTGCTTCCCTGACTTGGCCTTACACTAACATAAATACCGAAAAGTGGCGATCTATTTAAAAATTCTTTACAAACTTGTGTATAGTCGAAGCGTTTGAGCAAAAATCTGTAAGTGCGATCGAATATCATATATTTTCATACTTTTGCATAATCGGGAGAGCGCGAAGTTCTAACATAGGAGTAGCAGCCATGAATAGCGGTCAAAAATTTAATTTTAAATTAGGAGAGCGTTTCTTAGAAGACTGGGCAGAACCTCCAGAAGATCCATTAGGAGAGCTTTCTCATTTTGAAATGGGATGGCGATGTTTCTGTTTTGAATACAACCATAAAGTTTTCATAGAAATAGGTGATGCTCAAAAAGAGGTGTTTTTAGATCCAGATGTCTGTATGATGATTGACAATTACTTTCCCAAGGAAATTGCGAAGCTATCGCAAGGTAAACCAATAGAAATAGACTTTGGTGAGAGTTGGTTTACTATTATGTTGCTACCGATCGACAATAAGATTAACTGCACTTGGATCGAGTTTGGGACTTCGTGCTGGGAAAAGGTGTTTGAATGCGATCGCACTCAAGTATTAGATACCCTCAGAGGATTTTTGACGGAAGTGATGCAGCTAGCTGTAGATCAGGGTTTCATCACGCTGTTCGAGAAGGAGGAGTTTATTCATCCGGCTTTTGCTAGCAGTACGGATGCTGTGGTATTGAGCAAGTAGTTGGTTTTTGGTGGTGTTTTGGGCGATCGCCCTTGACGCAGAGGAAATGGGATAGAGGAGCGATCTAAACTTTAGCATACCTAACTCAACAATCTTTCAAGTCATTATTCCCAATATTGGGAAAATTTCCCAGATTGGATTGACGCTGATATCAGGTAGAGAGGTTTATATTTATCGATATTCGGCACAAAATATAGTTGCCAATTCTGCTGGCCAGTGTTAAAGTCTTAAAAGACAAAAGAAGACAAAAACTCCTCAAATTGCCAAGTATAAGAACTCTCTAATGTCTTGTATTTTTTGCAATCTTGGATTTTTCGCAATACCGAATCCTATCCTGATACGAAAAAGGCCCGCCTGAACTACTAATTCAGACAATGCCCTCGTTTTAGCTAGGTAGCTAAGTTGATTTGACCTGTAAACGTCAGACCCACACAACTAAACCCAACTTTTGAAATATATGTTCGACAATTATAACCCACAAGATGGACTATTGTATGCCAAGCATAGCCTGACTCCGATCTTCTCTGCTTTGGAGGAGTTAAACCCCGCTTGGGCAGAGTGTATCCGCAGTCTGCTTGATGACAAGGACGAAACTATCCAAGAACAGCGACAGGAAATAGATGACTTGAAGTACGAACTTGATTGTCAGCCAAATCCTTGGGATAACGATGGTTCATCACACGCAGATTGTCACGATCGCGAATATGTTACGGATAGACTAGGAATTTAACAAAAAGCCGATCGCCCTTACCATCCAAAAAATAAGACAATGGTAAAAGGCGATCGCCCTTCACCCTAAAATCTTTCTCCACTAAACCCATGAGTACAATTCGCTTACAACTAGCCGAATACTTGAAATGTCGAGGCTTCACCCCCGAAAACTTAATCGAAGCTGTCGGCGAAACACTCAATCCTGAAACCGTATACCAACTGATCGAAAAAGCAGAAAACCTCAGCCACCTAGAGTTATCCGTCCTAGCCGCCATTATAGATGGCTTGAGCAAACTCAATGGTTTTCCAGTCGGTATCGCAGAAGTGCTCATGTTTTTTCCTGACATTTCCGAAGAAGCATTAGCAAAATCACCTTGGCGTCAACTTTACCTCGTCGATAATGAAATTCCTCCATATGATTGGGGAGATGTAGATCCGATGAAACTTGGCCAACCCGTGCGCTATATACCGGGAGTAGGTGCCGTTATTCTTGAAGACGAAAGGGTAAAGTAATAAGCGTGACTAATACATTCAACATCCGCGATATTTTACTCGTTGATTTCCCTCCTCAAACGCCTGCACTGCACGAACAACAAGGAAGACGCCCTGCTGTAGTAGTGGGGAGCCCAAGCGACACAGGTACGATCCGTTTTGAGCTTGTGATTGTTGTGCCGATTACCAGACAATCAGGAGATTGGACTGCACAAAATCCAATTTTATACCCAAGTCTTCGGGCAGGAGTGGGAAATCTAACTGCCGACTCGATAGTATTGCTGGATCAAGTACGCACTGTAGATATCCGGCGAATATTGCGGTATCTTGGCAGTTTAACCGCAGAAGAGTATCAGCCGATCGCAAATGGACTCAAGCTAATGTTCGGCTTTTAAATTATCCATTAATAACCTAACAGTCGATCGCGCAAATTCTTAATGCGATCGCCCTTCCCATTCATCTATATAATAGGTCGATATAATAGGTCGATCGGAATTTATGCACTCCGACAAAGAAACCGGGTTTTTAACGAATTTACTCGCCACAACGAAGTATTTTCACAAAAACCCGGTTTCTGGGCCCATGCGTCAGTTGTATAATCGCAACTGATGCGGATAAACCGTTTCAACACCTATCGTTTCCATAAATGATTCTGGTTCATCCTGAGTTGCGGTAACAAAATCTCCGCCAACTTCTGCTTTCACCCATCCGCCAAATAACTCGACTAAATAGGCTTCACCGTTTTTGAATACCTCAACAATTGCCCCGGCTGTTTCTGGCGGTGCAATCTCGCCATCACCGAGGGCGACTGCTTCGGTTAAACATACTGCATCGAATAACTGAAATTTGCTCATTGCTCCCCATTCTTCAACCCGCGAAGGCGGGTTTTGTTCGTGTAGACGCGGTTTCAACCGCCGAGTTTAATATACATCAAAAGCCTATTTTGAACAGGCAAGATGCCTGTTCCACGGTAAATATGGTCGATGTCTAATGTCCCAATAACTTATCCCGCAAATGCTTAATTCGATCGCGCAACTTACCAGCCTCCTCAAACTCCAACTTCTTCGCCGCCGCCTTCATCTGCGTCTCCAACCGCCCGATTAACTGAGGAATCTCGTCCAAAGATAACTCATCCACCTGTTCGTAAACCTCCTCCAACTGCTGCGAGTTCAGCTTGCGCGACACATCCAGAAACGCCAGAATCGCATTAGTCGATCGCTTTTTCGCGATCGGCTGCGGCGTAATCCCGTGCATCTTATTGTACGCTAGCTGAATCCCCCGGCGCCGATCCGTTTCGTCGATCGCCTTAACCATGCTATCAGTCAAATTATCCGCATACAAAATAGCCTGTCCCTGCACGTGGCGCGCCGCCCGCCCAATCGTTTGAATCAAAGAACGTTCCGATCGCAAAAACCCCTCTTTATCCGCATCCAAAATCACCACCAGCGACACTTCCGGCAAATCCAAACCTTCCCGCAACAAGTTGACGCCAATCAACACATCAAACTTGCCATCCTGCAAATCTTGGATAATTTCGATGCGTTGAATCGACTGAATTTCCGAGTGCAAATACCGGACTCTAATCGCCCTTTCCTGCAAATATTCAGTTAAATCCTCCGCCATCCGCTTCGTCAAAGTCGTCACCAAAACTCGCTCGTCCCGAGTGACTCTCTGCTTAATTTCCCCCAACAAATCGTCAATTTGTCCTTCCGTCGGGCGCACGAAAATTGTCGGATCGACGACTCCCGTAGGGCGAATTACTTGCTCGGCAACTCTCCCTTCCGAGATTTCCATTTCCCAATTCCCCGGAGTCGCAGAAACAAAGATGCACTGATTCTCTTTTGCCCAGAACTCCTCTGCTTTCAAAGGGCGGTTGTCAGCAGCACTTGGCAAGCGAAAACCATGTTCGATCAATACTTTTTTCCGCGCTTGGTCGCCGTTGTACATTCCCCGAATTTGCGGCACTGTGACGTGGGATTCATCTACTACCAACATCCAATCTTTCGGAAAATAATCAATCAAACATTCGGGCGGTTCTCCGGCATTTCGGCCTGCTAAATGCCGCGAATAATTCTCTACTCCGTTACAGTATCCAACTTCCCGCAGCATTTCCAAATCGTAGCGGGTGCGCTGTTCTATCCGCTGCGCTTCTAATAGTTTCCCTTCTTTTTCAAATGCTAGCAGCCTGTCTTCTAATTCGAGTTCTATTCCTTGGCAAGCTGCCTCTAATTTATCATCAGCAGTCACAAAGTGGCGCGCAGGATAAATATTTAAAGCCGTTGTACTTTGGATGATTTTACCAGTTACGGGGTCAACGTAGCGAATGGCATCGATTTCGTCGCCGAAGAATTCGACGCGAATAATTCGATCTTCGTAGGCGGGGCCGATTTCTACAACATCGCCTTTGACTCGAAATTTGCCTCTACCTAAATCTAGGTCGTTGCGGCTGTATTGGACGTTGACTAAATCTCGCAATATTTGCCGCTGGTTGACTTCCATTCCTACTTGCAAAGGGATAGCAGCTTTCAGGTATTCTGCGGGCATTCCCAAACCGTAAATGCAGCTAATTGATGCTACGACAATTACGTCGCGGCGTTCAAAGAGCGATCGCGTGGCGGAGTGTCGCAGCATATCGATCTCATCGTTAATTGCTGCGGTTTTTTCAATAAAAGTATCGCTGACGGCGATGTATGCTTCAGGTTGGTAGTAGTCGTAATAACTGACAAAGTATTCGACTGCATTGTTGGGGAAAAAATTGCGGAGTTCGTTGCACAGTTGAGCGGCCAGGGTTTTGTTGTGTGCTAAGACTAAGGTGGGTCTACCGATTTTTTCGATCGCCGAGGCAATGGTGAAGGTTTTGCCCGTACCTGTGGCACCGAGTAAGGTTTGAAATCGATCGCCCGCTTGGATGCCTTTGACGAGTTGGGCGATCGCTAGCGGTTGGTCGCCCGTGGGATCGAAGGGCGCTTGCAATTGAAAAGATGCTGCCGCAGTTACCATAGGAAAATGTCGCTATTACCGATAAATTTTAACAAAAATTCAGAGATTCTGCAATTTCGTTAAGAAAATAGTTAAACTTTATAATATTATTTTAATTATCGGTTCAAATAGAAAGCAGAAAGCCCAGAAAAGCAGTTGTCCGAACCCAGTAATCAGCAAGGAAAAAAAATTATGGCTCTCACACCCAAAGACAAAGTCAAAGCGAGCCCCCGCGGCGGCAAAGGCACTACCAAGGCCCTACCACCCGCCAGCGAAGCCAAATCAGCGGGCATTCAACTTTATCAGCCGCAACTCCTACATGACAACCGCCCCGTCGGCCCAAACGATTTTACCATCAGCGAGACAGTCTCGATCTCGGGGAATCGCCCGATCGGCGCTAGCACCCTGCACATCAGCGAAACCTACGGCACTGTAGGCAATCGCCCGATCGAAGCCAGCGACTTTGAAGTGGTGGCTACACTCGGCAGACGCCCGATCGGCTCCAGCGCCATGCAAGTCAGCGAAATGTTCAGTATGTCCGGTGCGCGCCCTATTGCGATCAGCAATCTGCACATTGATGAAGTTTACTCCACCATGGGAGGCAACCGGCCAATTGCTTCCAACGACATTGACGACAGCTCGACCTTAATGGGATTTTTAGATTAATTATTCATTGGTCATTAGTTATTAGTTTTTCACTATTAACTCTATTAACTAATGACTAAAAACACATTTTTAGAGAAGTTTGTGACCAAGGAGATTGATAATTGGAAAACTCGAAAGTAATTTATAGCGGTTCTCAGAAAGATTCGCGGACGTTGTTGGGATGCGAGCCCTCTTTGTCTGGGAGGTTATGTAAGCTGTCTGTCATACCTCATCTTTTTGAGAAAGGCTATATTTTATCCTACCAATTTCCACAATATTTTCGCCATTATTAAATAGCTCAATTGCGTCAGGAAAAGCACGAGTAAAAATACGATGCAAATCTTTATTCGTAATGTTGCCACAGGTTAGCCAAAGAATTTGAGGCGGTTTGCCAAGGCTAATTACTAAATCAACAAAATCCCTATCCTTAGGACTGAAAAATTAATAACTTCATTATCTACTCATTTGTCGGAACAGCACGGTAATTCCATTTTGGCAAATATTCATCAAAAATAATTTTCATTGTATTCTTAAATCCATCTGCTACTTTTCTACCAGTTTTATAAATTTTATCAAGCACATTTACCACCACAGAAAGTCCGGTTTTGTGTGGGTTTTTTTCATGAGCTCTTTGACAAACTCAACAGAAGTAAAAATCACTCCTTGACAAGCTCTCGTTACATGAGGAAATAAGCGATGCTCTATTGGATTATACTCCAATGTATAGGGAGGATAATGTGCTATTCTGATTTCTATATGGAGCTACGTTGACTAATTTTTGCAAATCCGATTTAAAGATATAGTGATTAGAATTATTACTGCCACCTCCATCGCATTTAATCAAGATTGAACTTGCTTGAGGGTAGAGATAGATTCCGTAATTTATCCACCATGATTTAATCGATTCACAAGCAAATTCACTCGTATCTTTACTAATACCTAGGGTTAAATATCCTCGGTTATGTTGCACATCATAAATTCCATGAGGTACTATTTTGCCCTCAGCCAAACTGAAAAAGTCATGGTCAAGTGTGGTAACTGTTTCGGTAGTATACAGAGTTCCTGAGCGATATAAATTTCCAATAAATTCCTTTTTTTTGGTATCCATGCTAATGATAGGATTTCCCTGTAACTCATACTCTTCAGTGATTCTGGCAAGATTTTCAAATTGTTCGTTACGATTCTTTGTTATTCCTGTTGTTTGTTTTTTTTGAGCTTGACGTTTCACATATCCGTGCTTTTTTAATAATTTTTTGACAACCGTTACACTGACTGTTATGCCATGAACTTTCAGACCTTCAACTATTTCTTCTTGAGTGAGATTAGTCCATTTAATTTTCTCATCCATTGGGCTGCCTGCTGTATAATGTTTTAACACTTCTAAAAAACTTTCATTCAAGCCAGGTATCAGAGACTCGCTAGTTTTTCTTCCTCCTCCTTTTTGACGAATTCTGTGTCCCTCAAAAGTAGTCTCTGATTCACTTTTTAATTCCTTAATGCCTTTGGCTATTGTATTTCTGTCTGCTGCCAAAATTCGGGATATGTAACTAATTCCACCATAACCAAGTTTTTCGGCTTCTATTGCTGCATATCTTCGTCGATCTTTTTCAGATAGAGATTGATAAAGTTTCCGCATCTGAGCAGTAATTTCAGAGGAGTAATACATAAATTTACCTGAACAAAATGAAGGAAATTAACTAACCAATTATTAGGAAAACAAAGAAGGTGAACATCGAATAAGGATGAGTTTTGACCACCAGAATGAAATGTTACATCCTTTGTAATCACTCATTTGTTTATTATACCTTGCTTGTGTTATTAAATTTTCATTCCTAAGGATGAGTTTTGACCACAAAATGAAATGTTACATCCTTTGCAATCACTCATTTGTTTATTATACCTTGCTTGTGTTATTAAATTTTCATTCCTTATCCCGTCGCTCAAAGAAATTGATAAACGCTCTAGACAAGTTTAGCGACACCGATTGCAACACTTGGCTATAAGGTTCAGCCAACCATCCAAACTCTTTTTTGAGAGCAGGTAGACGGTCGTTTCTCCCTTCCTGGGATAGCCCTTTACCAGTTTCTTTATAAAGTTGATTGGTCATGGCTAACGAATTATTCCAAAACCAACGGGCACAGCCGAATGCTTTTGATAGCGCTACTTGCTGCTCATCGTTAGGATAAATTCGTACCTTGACTGCGTGTTTCATGTCTCTATCTTACTACGAAAAACTTAAATCAGTAAATAAATATTCTAGGTCGAAGGCAAAGCTAATTGGCTGTTGGATCGGGGAGTTCCAACAGCCGCGCTATCCATCCCCACCGTGTAGACGGATGGGGAATTCCGCTAATCAGTTAAATTTTGATTGTTCCCAGACTTTAGTCTGGGAATGCATCTTTAACGACTCCAAATTGAAATTGCAACGAAAAAGTGAAAAAGACAGAAAAACTAAGTTTGTCGTATCTTTTACCTTGTTATTTGGAGACACTGGCGAGAATCTTTTCCATCTCAGAAAGCTCCAGCGCACCGGAGAATGTTTTGCCGTTCAGAATAAAGAATGGAGTGCCTTCGATTCCCAGTTTTTGAGCCAGTTGCACGTCTTTCTGAATCGCGGCTTCGGCGGCGGGGCTGTTGCGATCGCTGTTGAATTTATCTAACTTGAGATTGAGCTTTTGGGCGATCGATCCGTAAAATTCCTCGCCTAACTGTTTTTGCCCTTCAAACAAAGCGCTGTAATATTCCCAGAATTTTCCCTGCTGTTGGGCAGCCCAAGCTGCTTTAGCTGCTGGTAGCGCTTGAGGGTGAATTGAACTCAAGGGAAAATGCTTGTAAGCTAAAGTAACTTTGTCCTGGTGTTTTGCCATAAACTGCTTAACGGTATCGTGAGCGCGCGCGCAAAACGGACATTGAAAGTCAGAGAATTCTAAAAGTACAATCTGCTGCGAAGCCGAACCCGTGCTAGGAGAATCCCCGATCGCCGATTTGGGATTTGTTTTCATCTCCTGGAAAAATGACTCCTGCGCTGCTTTGAGAGACTGCTGCTGCTGTTGCTGATACGCTTGTACCGAATCTAAAATTGCTTGGGGGTTTTCGCGGATCACCTGCAAGACTTGCTCTTTAAACTTGGGATCGACTGAATTGCCAGCCGCTGACTGGGCGGGGGAACAACCGATAAATACAAGGCAACCCGCAAGCAGTGCAGCCAAGCAGAAGGCTTGCTGGCTGCGGAATTTTCGCCAAATAGTGGATATGTTCATCTTTTTTCCTGGTTTACGGCAAGACTTAATCCTACATTTAATTTTGCGGAGTGTCAGGTGTACCGCAGTTTAGTGCTGTGCAGCTATTTTTATATCTAAGCAATAATTAGCAATTGGCGATCGCAAATTCGGAGTGGGCAATTGGCAGTGGGTTTTACTAACCGGGAGCATCTCAGTTTTGCATTTATAGTGCTGTCCCCGCTCGCGTGTTTATACAAACACGCGAGCGGGGACAGCACTACAATAAAAAACGCTTCTTGCAACAATGAGATGCTCCCTACTCACCCTAACAGCAACCAGCGGCATAATTAAGATTTAAAATCTCGAAATTTAGTATGATATTGGAGCGAATAGTCTGTAGTGAGGACTTCAGTCCTCATCAAATGAGAGAGGACTGAAGTCCTCGCTACAAACAATCTCTAAAGGTTTGTAGTGAGGACTTCAGTCCTTCCTCAATCATTTCCGGCTGTTGAGCCATTTAGCAGCAACTATCCCCAAAATACCCGCAACCACTGGATTTCCCAAAAACTTCATCAAACTAGGCTGTTCTGCCAGCACTTCTCGGAAAATATCCGGGTGATTGTGATAGGTGAACGAGGCAAGCTTGGTAACATCATCAGCAGTCATGCGACTCGCGTGGTGGGTAGAAAGTCCTAATTGCTTTTCCAACTGGCGATCGTTCAATCCTCTCTTGTCCAACTGCTTGAAGAACTCCCGAGCCACGTCGTCCAGTTCGTTCGGCTTGATTTGGGCGATCGCCTTTTGCAATTCCGGTTCCAACTGTGCCGGCGGAAGAGACTCGTGATTAAAAGAACGCCCGAATAATTGTTTGCGCTGATCCGGGGAAGTTCTCTGAGCAAAATCGTCAAAATTTTCGTACTCTTCACCCGTTGTCTCAGGCATCATTTCGCGATCGCCCTGAGCCAAATCGCTCATGATTTGTCGCTTGTAATTATCGCTGCTACTCATGGTAATTATTTTCCCAACTACACAACAGTTCCGTCTCAAATTGAGATTCCTTCGACTTCAAACAACTGCGGAATATTAAAGCGTCGCGCTGCTATAAATTCCGCTTTTTAACCAAGTCAAGACTTGTCTTCAATCTGATTTGATTGCTGGTCGTACTTGGCAGTCAAAATCAGTTTTTTGTCAGAAGCATAAACCAAAACACTTAAATCCTGATTTGGGAAATTAACGTTCGCGAGCGGGGACGCTCGCGCTAAGGAATGAGAATTAAATAACTTACAATTTTTATTGTTCTTGTGGGATGGGCGGGAGAGCCCATTCTTTCTGGACGGGCGGGACGCCCATCCCACAAACTTGTGTAAGTTATTAACTTTTCGTTCCTAATGACAACTCACAAACGTTCGCGAGCGAGGACGCTCGCGCTAATGACAAATAACAAATAACAAATAACAAATAACAACTAACAACTAACAACTAACAACTAACAAATAACAACTAACAACTAACAACTAACAACTGACTTCAAAAAAAGAGTGTGGGCAAGACTTCATCTTACCCACACCCTAAAAAAACGTTATTAGTTTTAATCTACCTTGTGATGACATTCTTTA
Organism: Microcoleus sp. PH2017_34_RAT_O_A; assembly: GCF_020737885.1. Lineage (NCBI taxonomy): Bacteria > Bacillati > Cyanobacteriota > Cyanophyceae > Oscillatoriales > Microcoleaceae > Microcoleus > Microcoleus sp. PH2017_34_RAT_O_A. Next base: position 91,852 of record NZ_JAEQDD010000002.1, read on the forward strand.
TCTATTTTGTGCTGAAGTTCTTCTTTCAACTGTTCCACAGCGCGCATAGTTTGAGCTTTTTCTTGTTTCTGCTGGCCGAGGGCTTTTTCTGTTTCCTCGCCCAGCAATTTTTCCCTTGATTTTGGTAATGTAACTTCGCTGCCACTTACAGTGTGGATCTGGTTTTCTTCAATATTCATTAGTTTTCACCGCTTTTAAAAATCTAGGTAAACCTAGCAAGACTCAGCGGTTTAAGGTTCTTAAGCATTCTTTCCTATCGCTTACGCTTCCTCAATGTCAAGGTTGCCCAGGAAATCCCAGTTAGAGTTAGAATAGTAACTATGTCTATTAGTTATTATTCCAGATTGCTTGATTTTTTTATTCAGTTGATTCCACAGGCTCCAAACGTGCTTTGTTGAGTTCACCTCAACAAAGGCGGTTAAGGAGCCTGGTATTTTTTCCGACAATCTCATTCCCCTACGGCCGATAACTAACGCCGCTGCTTCATCACTAGCCAAACCATACATCCTCAGATATTTGACTAAACCAATAATACTAGAATAAGCAGGATTGACCGTTAAAAGCTCAATACCTCTGTTAGAAAGAATTGAGTTTAACAACTTAAACAACTCAGAATAAGCCCAACCTGATAGCATCCGAGCATATTTCTTGCCACGTTCTCTAAGTTGCTCTTTCTTGCTGGTAAAGTCTAATTCCTCGCAGACTATTGGACATTGAAACTTGATAGCTAATGCCGATAATTCTCGGCAAGCTTTAACAATTTGAGCTTGCTGTTGACCCTTGCGTAAACCAGTTTGTAGTCGAATTTTACCCTGTGCTTTCAAGTTACCTTCGGTATCAATATACGCCCAACCAATCGAGCCGGGATTCATGTCGATACCAATACAACCATAATCTACAGAACGCGATACCTGCTCAACATTGGAGGGCGTGAAACTAACAGCAACACACCATTTACCAGATTTATAATAGAAGTGCCAAGTTTTAGCGCCCGTAGCTGGTAATCGGTTAATATTGCGAGGGAAATCGCCAATATACGAATCTACATTTTTACCAAACTTAGATTCTAAACAAGCTGGCACTCTAACTATTAAATTATCCCCATCCCACTGACACACTTGATTACCATAAGATTCATCTTTGGAACCCACGATAAAGGCTTGATTCTTGGGGACACGAACCCGCACAGGGATTGATTTTAGGACGGCTAATATTTGCCGATACCTGGTCAGCTTACGTTTTTTATTGTGTATCTGAAAGCGTAGGTTTTGCCAGTTAGTTTGTCTATACTTTAGGTCACTAGATAACGGAAATGCACAACCGCTTTTACTATTTTGCCAGTTCTTTTTAGCGTAAAACTTCCGAGCTAATTTGAGTTTTCTCTCAGCTTTTGTTAGCCAAGCTTCACAAGATTTAGCTTGATTTTCTAAGGTTTTTATGTGTGAAATCCGGCACTCCTTGGCGCTATCAACAGCACCCTTAGCCGATGAGATTACACCATTGGCATGACGTTTGCTAATACCGTAAGTTTTTTGTAGGTGCGTGTTCCAGTATGACTTGTTAAATCCTTCTCCTAACATCATAAAGTTGACAGTTTCACATACTGCTTTGTGAAATATTGGTGTGTAAGCGCTCAAAAACATTTCTAGCTGAGTTTTACCGATCGCGTTCAACTCATCTATCGGTGTAGAAAGTGCTTTGCAGTAAGTGATGCTGGTCATTGAGTTCGATAGTTGTCGGGTTCGCCTGACTTGATTTTTATATATTAACATCTATCTTAAATCTACTGACCACCCTTGAATTAACTTTTATTTCTAGGTAAATCTAGGTATTTTGGCAACTGCTGACAACCCTAATTTATGCCAAAAATATTTTCAACAAGGCTAATTCAAAGTTGACCTTACCTCGATCCTAAGGTAAAGCACGGAGAGTTCCCTCTGCCTGAAGGGTGATAGGGGCTGGGGAAGAGTGGGTGAGTTTTGAGGTTTGAGTATTATACTAAGAGCAATCTACCGAGAGTTACATCTCCCGGAAGCAAGATATGGGAATGGGAATAGTGTCTGAGTAGGTGCTATTAGTTGGTGACTCGCACGCAGCTAGGCGGTGAATGAGTTGGGGAGAGGAGATGGATGAGAGCGTGGGAGAGTGTAAGAGGGAAGAGGGGGATAATTTTTCTGCTGCATTGCACAAGTGGGTTCTACCGTTTGTTTGATGAGGCTGCTTAGACCTCCGTCACAGATTGAGAGAAAAATCGGTGACAGGTTAGTGCAGAATTAAGTCAATGCAGGAAGGTTTGACCGTTAAAATCAACAAGATGCAGCAATTGTCAAGTTGTGTGGCGATCGGGTGAAATAATCTGCTAAACCAGAGTTAGCCTCCGGACTAACTTCCCGCAGGATTGAACTAAAATTTCTGTTATTAGTAAAAAGTATCTAAAACCCTATGGGAGCAAGCAGCAGTAACCCCCTCGAAGCAGCCGGCCAAACTTGTGAGCCGATCAAAATAGGCGTGTTGCATTCGCTGACGGGAACTATGTCCATCAGCGAAATTTCTGTAAAAGATGCGACGCTGTTGGCTGTTGAGGAAATTAATGCGGCGGGAGGGGTACTCGGACGCCCCTTGGAAGCGGTGATAGCAGATGGAGCCAGCGATTTGCAGACTTTTGCTCAAAAAGCTAAGCAATTGCTCCAAGAATCGCAGGTGGCGGTGGTATTTGGTTGTTGGACTTCGGCTAGTCGCAAGGCGGTACTGCCGGCTTTTGAGTACGGCAATGGGTTGCTCTTTTATCCGGTACAGTATGAAGGGCTAGAACAGTGTCCGAATATTTTTTACACTGGTGCGGCCCCGAACCAACAGATTGTACCTGGGGTGAATTACTTGCTGGCTCAGGGGAAGCGGAAAATTTTCCTGTTGGGTTCTGATTATATTTTTCCCCGGACGGCAAATTTGATTGTGAAAGCTCAACTGGCTGCACTCGGAGGAGAGTTGGCGGGGGAAGTGTATCTGCCACTGGGTTCGAGGGAGGTGGACGAGGCGATCGCACATATTTTAGCAGTGAAACCGGATGCGATTCTCAACAGTCTTAACGGCGACAGCAATGTGGCTTTTTTCCTTCGTCTGCGGGAAGCTGGTTTGAAACCGGAGGATTTGCCGGTGATGTCGGTTAGCGTGGCAGAAGAGGAAATACGGGCGATAGGGCCGTCCAATATTGCCGGACATTGGGTGGTTTGGAACTATTTTCAAACTGTTGATACAGCGGAAAATCAGAAATTTGTTAAGGATTATAAAGCGAGATACGGGGAAAATCGTGTCACGGATGACCCAATCGAAGCGGCTTATTTGGGGGTTTATCTGTGGAAGAAAGCAGTAGAAAAAGCTGGTTCGATAGATGTAATTAAAGTCAGGGCGGCTGCTAAAAATATTGAGTTTGCAGCGCCTTCTGGCATGGTAAAAATAGATGCCAAAACTCAGCATACCTGGAAAACAGTGCGGATTGGTCAGGTGCGATCGGACGGTCAAATTGAGGAGATTTGGAATTCCGGGGCACCTGTACAGCCGGATCCTTTTCTCAAAAGCTACCCTTGGGCGGCCGCACTAAGTCCGAAGCAGATTTCTGTGGGTACTAGGGCTTCTTTGCTCGGGCTGTTTGTGATCATGGTACTGATCGCTTGGATGGCGGTGGGAGTCGGGTGGATGGGTTCTTTGGAGATGAAGAACTCTTTGCTGGCGATGCAGGCAGCATCAGCTCCAGCGGGGGCTGCGGAGGCAACAATGGCGGTGCTGGCCGAGCAAACTATGGCTGTGGCGAGTCGCACTCAGAGTTGGCTGGTGGGGGCTTTGGTTTTGAGTTCGATCGCAGGTATAGTTGCTTGTGTGTCGGTGTCGGCGATTATTCGGAATTTGGGTTTGCTCCGGGAAACTGCCCAACTGATTGCGAGCGGTGATTTGACGGCTCGATCGCCTGTGGTGTCTAATGATGCGATCGGAGTTCTATCTTCTACTCTCAATACAATGGCTCAGCAAATTAGCAGTTTGCTCAAAGGTTTGGAGGTGCGGCAACGACAGCTAGAAGAGCGATCGGGTGAATTGGAAATTGCTAAGAACGCTGCGGAAGCTGCTAACCGCGCGAAAAGCACGTTTTTGGCAAATATGACTCACGAATTGCGGACGCCCTTAAATGCGATTATTGGCTACAGCGAGCTGCTGCAAGAAGAGGCTCTTGAACTCGGCGAAGAAGAGTTTGTGATGGATTTGGCAAGCATTAATATGGCAGGCAAGCAGTTGCTGAACATTATTAGTGACATCCTGGATATTTCTAAAATAGAAGCAGGAAAGATGACTCTTTTCCTGGAGACTTTTGATGTCTTGAATTTAGTCGATCAGGTTATGACTACTGTTCAACCGCTGGTGGGGAAAAATGGCAATACTTTGAGTGTCAATTGCGATCGCGATATTGGTACGATCTACGCTGATTCGGCGAAGCTGCGGCAAGCGCTGTTGAATTTGGCCAGCAATGCTGCTAAGTTTACCGATCGAGGCAAAATTACAATTAATGTTTGGAAGGAAGAATCGGAAGTTTTGCCGGTGGAGAATTCCGAGGATATCTCGGATATTGCCTCTGAATTTCACAAATATTCGATCGTGTTTCAAGTCACCGATACGGGCATCGGCATGACTGACGATCAGATTTCGAGGCTGTTTGGAGCTTTTTCACAAGCGGACGATTCGACTACCCGCAGGTACGGTGGCACGGGTTTGGGGCTTACTATTAGCCGAAAGTTTTGCCAGATGATGGGCGGGGATATTACAGTTGAGAGCCAGTTTGATTGCGGTTCTACTTTTACGATTCGCTTGCCGATGGCGATTAAAATCGAGAAAGAAGCCGAGGGCGATCGAACACCGGAAGAAACGGCGCAGCAAGAAGTGCGATCGCAAGCGCTGGAACTTCCTGATGCTGCGACTGTGCTAGTAATTGACGACGATCCTGACTCGCGAGATTTGATCGCCCGCTGCTTGTCGAAACAAGGATTTCGGGTACTCTCGTCAGCTAGCGGTGAGGCAGGGCTTGAGTTAGCTAAGGAGTCGCTACCTGATGCGATTACTCTAGACGTGATGATGCCGAGTATGGACGGCTGGGCGGTTCTCTCGGCCTTGAAAGCCGATCCGGAGTTAGCTAATATTCCGGTGATTATGTTGACTTTTTTGGACGATCAAAATCATGGTTTAGAATTGGGAGCGGCGGAGTATTTGAGGAAGCCTTTGGATTACAAACGCTTTGCTGATTTATTGAGTAAATATCAGCGCCCGCAAAAGTAGTCTGTTGACGGTTGACGGTTGACGGTTGACGGTTGACCATTTGTGACAAGTTAAGAAAAAGTGCAAATTGTCAAGGGGGTAGACTTGCAAGAGGTAAAATAGGATGAAACCTTGACCGGGTAAGCAGTTGAGCCATAATTGAACCAGTTTATGAGTAGCAAAAAACGAATCAACCGAGATCATGCAAAGAAAAAAAATCGTCCTC